>JAXJSN010000020.1:0-10683 GCA_036310085.1 Ruminococcus sp. | reverse complement strand
TTATAATAGTAACACAAGATAATGTAATTATTTTGTAGTCGAAAATTGTCCTCTAAAATATTTTTCTATTTTTTTAAAAAAAGTTTGCGGAAACTATTGCCATCTTTACCATTTTATGGTAATATAATCACAACGAAAAAATATTTGGGGGAAATACAATGGACAACAAAATTAAACTCATTATCACAGAAGATGCAGTAGATTTTTCTCAGGAAAACCTGAAAGTATTTCAAAATTTTAATATCTGTACAGCGTTTTGTAACCGTGATGGTGATGAGCTTGTTAGCAGGATTTTACACGACCAACCCGATGTTGTAATTATGGATTCTTTTATGACAAGGCTTGATGCTATTGGTGTTATGAGGAACATTAAACGACAAAATATCAAGTCACCTTTATTTATTGTTTTCTCTTCATTCCATAGCCCTGTGCTTGAAAGAGAGATAATGTCTTGCGGTGCCTCTTACTTTGTTTTAAAGCCTTACAATGTGAATGAATTGTGCGAAAACATTATAAGTATGGTCAGAAAAGGCAGAGATAATGCACTCAGCAACCCTATTATGTTTGATACCTTTGGCATTGAGATGAAGGTTACTGAAATTCTGCACGAGATTGGTGTCCCTGCTCATATAAAGGGATATCATTACTTGAGAGATTCAATTATTATGTCAGTTGAACATCCTGAAATAATAAATGCCGTAACAAAACAGCTTTATCCGTCAGTTGCTAAAAAATACGAAACCACTTCTTCACGAGTTGAAAGAGCCATCCGCCACGCTATTGAAGTTGCTTGGGACAGAGGTGATGTTGATGTTCTTAACTCATACTTTGGCTATACTATCCACAATGACAGAGGCAAGCCCACAAACAGCGAATTTATCGCTATGATTTCTGATAAACTTAGATTACAAATAAAGAACGCAAGTTAATGCGAATATAAAGCGATTTTTTCAAAATATAGCACAAGGGCTGCTCCAAAAGGAACAGCCCTTATTATATAATATAAATAATTACTTTGTTCTGCCTATATCGTGACGGAAATGTGCACCCTCAAAGCTGATTTTATCAACAGCTTCATAAGCCTTTTTAAGTGCTTCATCAAGAGTATTTGCTCTTGCAGTAACACCTAAAACTCTACCACCGTTTGTATAGAACTTGCCATTCTCAAATTTTGTACCTGCGTGATATACAATAGCACCATCAACCTGACCGTTTTCGTCAAGACCATTCATCTCAATACCCTTTTTATATGATAAAGGATAACCACCGCTTGCCATAACAACACAAGCAGCCGCACCATCATACCATTCAATGTCAAGCTCAGAAAGCTTTTCATCAATTACGGCATCACAAATGTCTACTAGGTCAGTCTTGAGTCTTGGAAGTACAACCTGAGCCTCTGGATCACCAAAACGAGCATTGTATTCAATAACCTTTGGACCATTAGGTGTAATCATAAGACCAAAGTAAAGACAACCCTTAAATGGTCTACCCTCTTTATTCATAGCTTCAATTGTAGGCATAAAAATTGTTTCCATACAAATATCAGCAATATCATCTGAATAATAAGGATTAGGGCTTACTGTTCCCATACCGCCTGTATTAAGACCTTCATCATTATCATAAGCTCTCTTATGGTCCTTCGAGCTTACCATAGGCTTTACAACCTTGCCATCAGTAAATGCAAGTACTGATACCTCAGGACCTGTAAGGAACTCTTCAATAACAATATTATTACCGGAATCACCAAACTGCTTATCTTCCATAATTGACTTAATTGCATCAACTGCTTCGTCAATTGTCTGAGCAATGATTACACCCTTACCAAGTGCAAGACCGTCAGCCTTAACAACAACAGGGGTTACATTTTCTGCCTTTACATAATCAATAGCCTTTTGTGCATCATCAAATACTTCATATTTTGCAGTAGGAATATTATATTTCTTCATAATATTTTTTGAGAAAACCTTAGAAGCTTCAATAATAGCCGCATTTGCATTTGGGCCAAAAGCTCTGATTCCTGCTTCCTGCATAGCATCAACCATACCAGCCGCAAGTGGATCATCAGGAGCAACAAAAACAAGGTCAATTGCATTATCTTTTGCAAATTTAACCATATTTTCTTTATCCATAACACCGATGTTCACAATTTCTGCATCTTTAGAGATACCGCCATTACCCGGTGCACAATAAAGCTTTGTGCATTTTGGACTTTCAAGCAACTTTTTGATAAGAGCATGCTCTCTGCCGCCTGAGCCAATCATTAATATTTTCATATAATACCTCTCATTAATGGTGGAAAAGTCTAATACCTGTAAATGCCATAGTCATATTGTACTTGTTACAAGTATCAATTACATGGTCATCACGAATTGAGCCGCCCGGCTGAGCAACAAACTGAACACCAGAACGCTTAGCTCTTTCAATATTATCACCAAATGGGAAGAATGCATCAGAACCGAGAGCAACACCACTAAATGTAGCAAGCCACTCTTTCTTTTCTTCTCTTGTAAGTGGCTCAGGCTTAGTCTTAAAGAACTGCTCCCATACACCATCAGCTAATACATCTTCATAATCATCAGAAATATATACATCAATTGTATTATCTCTGTCAGGTCTTCTAATATTGTCAACAAATGGAAGATTCATTACCTTCGGATGCTGTCTTAAATACCAAATATCAGCCTTATTACCTGCAAGACGAGTACAGTGGATTCTTGACTGCTGACCTGCACCTACACCGATAGCCTGTCCACCCTTTGCATAGCAAACAGAATTAGACTGAGTATATTTAAGAGTGATAAGAGCGATAAGAAGGTCACGCTTAGCTTCTTCTGTAAAATTCTTATTCTCTGTAACGATATTCTGCATAAGCATAGCTTCGTCAATTTTAAGTTCATTTCTACCCTGCTCAAATGTAATACCATAAACATCTTTATGCTCAATTGGGGCAGGAACAAAATTAGGGTCAATCTTAACTACATTATAAGTACCCTTTCTTTTGGTTTTAAGTACCTCAAGAGCCTCAGCAGTATAATCAGGAGCGATAATACCGTCAGAAACTTCTCTCTGAAGCAAAAGAGCAGTCTGTACATCACAAGTATCAGAAAGAGCTACCCAGTCGCCATATGATGACATTCTGTCAGCACCACGAGCCATAGCATAAGCTGATGCAATTGGAGTAAGCTCGAGGTCATCAACAAAATAGATTTTCTTAAGAGTATCTGAAAGCTCAGTAGCAACAGCAGCACCTGCAGGGCTTACATGCTTAAAGGATGCAGCAGCAGGAAGACCTGTAGCAGCCTTAAGCTCTTTTACAAGCTGCCAAGAGTTAAAAGCATCAAGGAAATTAATATAACCAGGCTTACCATTAAGAACCTCAACAGGAAGCTCAGTGCCGTCCTGCATATAAATTCTTGAAGGCTTCTGATTAGGGTTACAGCCATATTTTAAAGCAAGTTCGTTCATTAGAATCGTCCTTTCTTATTTATTCTTATTAATTATTCTGGACTCAGCCTTATTAGTAGCAATATCAATGTAGCGAACAAAGAGTGAAACTTTGTTATCTTCATTGAGTGAATTCCATATTTTATCTGCAAAAGTATCAATGTCGTCGTTTCCGATTTCAACAAGTGTTGGTTCACCTTCAAAGCTTGGAAGTGGATCACCGTCAGACATATAAGTGTGAATGAATCTGCCTAAGCCTGCGATTGGTGTGTCATAGCTGAATGTATATCTCTGACAGCACTCAGGATTACCGTCTGCACTCTTAAGAATAGACATAGCATAACTCATTCTGCCGTCACTGCATTTTACGATACCGGAAATTCTTGGTGTATAGTTAGGACCATCAGGCTCAAACTCTCTTGTGCGTAATGACTGCTCAAAAGTAAGCTGCTGATTCATAAGCTCATAGATAGTATCAGTCTGATCACCATTTGTAACAATAGTTTTGTTGCCAAGACAACGAACAGGTGAATAAATAATAAGTGATGGGTCAACAAGCTTTGAAGGGTCAAAAGCCTGAGTCTTGATGCCATCTTCTGTTTCAACAAATACTCTGTTACGGCTATTTTCACTTCTACCCATAATAAAGTAAGCGATTACAGCCTTTGAGCCGTCAGCACTTTTACCGATTACAATACCTCTACCCGGATAAGATGTAGAAGCGATATCATTATAAAGAGATACGGGTTTCATATTTTTCCTCCGTTAATCTAAAATTTGAGTTTTATTATTTACAACTTCGATTTTTTCTTCACAGAAAAGAGATACAGCCTTCGGGAGAATTTTCCACTCTGCCTGTTCCATTACTCTTTTTTGTAAAATTTCAGGTGTATCGCCGTTATAAATTTCAACAGCCTTTTGAATAATTATCGGGCCGCCATCGCAAATTTCATTCACGAAATGAGCAGTAGCACCTGTTACCTTAACACCTTTAGCAAGTGCTGCTTCGTGAACTTTTAGTCCATAAAATCCTTCGCCACAAAATGAAGGAATAAGCGATGGATGTATATTAATTATTTTGTTTTCGTAAGCATTTATAAAAACTTTACCGAGAATTGTCATAAATCCTGCAAGAACAACCAAGTCTGCATTCTTAGATTTAATAAGCTGTGTGAGAGCTACATCGTATTCTTCCAAACTGTCAAAATCTTTTCTTCTAATAACCTCGGTATCAATACCATTGTTTTCAGCACGAGTCAACGCATAAGCATCATGATTTGATGAAATAACGCAGGTAATTTTACCATTAGCAATCTCTCCCCTGTTTTGTGCATCAATAAGTGCCTGTAAATTTGTGCCTCCGCCTGAAACAAGTACAACAATATTTTTCATTATGCAAATACAACTCCGTCATCACCCTCGATAACTTCACCGAGAATTACAGCATCTTCACCGTTAGCCTTGAGAACCTCAAGAGCCTTCTGAGCGTCTTCCTTAGCAACTGCAGTAATCATACCTACACCCATATTGAATGTATTGTACATATCGTGCTCAGGAATTTCGCCAACTCTCTGCATAAGCTTAAAGATTGGAAGAACAGGAATAGAATCCTTAACGATTTTAGCTGAAAGACCATCTTTGAGCATACGAGGAATATTTTCGTAGAAGCCGCCACCTGTAATATGAGAAACAGCCTTAACTTTAACTTCCTTCATAAGAGCTAAAATTGGCTTTACATAAATTCTTGTAGGTGTAAGAAGTGCTTCACCTAAAGTAGTGTCAAGCTCTGGGTATGTATTATTGATTGTATTTTCGTTAATATCAAAGATTTTTCTTACGAGTGAGAAACCATTTGAATGAACACCTGTTGAACGAAGACCGATAAGAACATCACCTGCAACAAGGTTTGAACCATCTACAATGTTTTTCTTATCAACAATACCTACGCTAAAGCCTGCAACATCATATTCATCAACAGGCATAAGACCAGGATGCTCTGCAGTTTCACCACCGATAAGAGCACAACCTGACTGAACACAACCCTCAGCTATACCTGAAACGATCTCAGCAACTTTTTCAGGAATATTTTTGCCGATTGCAATGTAGTCAAGGAAAAATAATGGCTGAGCACCACAACAAATAATGTCGTTTACGCACATTGCAACAGAATCAATACCAATAGTATCGTGCTTATCAAGAAGAAAAGCAAGCTTAATTTTTGTACCAACACCGTCAGTACCACTAACAAGTACAGGCTCCTCCATACCACTGAGATTAGGTGCAAATAAACCGCCGAAGCCGCCGATACCTGAAACAACGCCATCAATTTTTGTGCGTGCTACATGTTCCTTCATAAGTTCTACAGCTTTATAGCCGGCTGTTACATCAACGCCTGCTGCCTTATAGCTATCAGAAAAGCTTTTCATTGTAATCCTCCGTATATTAATATATTTTTAATGTAATTTATAAATTATAATTAAAGTTCAGCTACCTTTAACTGCATTGCCTTATCCTTTTCAGCAACACCCTGAGCCATTTCAGCCTTCATATTTTCGAGCTTTTCAGCAAGAGAATCATCTGAAAGGGCAAGAATTTCAACTGCCAAAATTGCCGCATTAGCAGCTCCGTCAACAGCTACTGTTGCAACAGGAATACCTGTTGGCATCATAACAGTTGCAAGCAAAGCGTCCATACCATCAAGCTGAGCTGATTTGCATGGAATACCAATTACAGGAAGTGTAGTTTTTGCCGCAAGAACACCTGCAAGATGAGCAGCCATACCTGCTGCTGCAATAATAACGCCAAAACCATTTTTCTTGGCATTTGCAGAAAACTCAATTGCCGCATCAGGTGTTCTGTGAGCACTCATTACATGAACCTCATATTCAACACCAAATTCCTTTAATTTTTTGACAGCCTTTGATACAACCGGAAAATCACTGTCAGAACCCATTATGATTGCTACTTTCTTCATAATCTGCTCCTTACCTAAATTAATATTATTCTGTAGGTTATAATGATATTATAACCCAAATTATACATTATATATTATATTAAAAATTTGTATAAATTTCAATAGAAAGAAAGAATTAATTTATAAATAGTCGGAATTTGTAATCTAACTATAAACTAATACTGCTATTATCAAGTGAAATTTTGCTCTAAATATTTTCTGCAATAAATATTTATTTAGCAGTTACTCTTTAATCATTAACTAACATCATATTTGGAAACAAATAATTCATTCTTTCATCATCAAAATGACTATCAAGATAAACTTCAAGTTTGTTAGATGCACAAATATTATTGCTCCGTTCATTCCAACGAATAACAGCTACGGACGAAATAAAAGCATTATAAATCATAAAAAGAAATAAAAAAGCTGTCATTACCGAGCCTGCTTTCTTAGGGATTTTTTCAATATATTTTGATGCAAAAGGATATAAATATCTGACCCAAGCAAGCCCTAAAATTCCCCAAATAAGTGCATACATAAGATTAGTTCTTCCGTTAAGATTAAATGGAGTATTACTATAATCCCACGATATGGTACCAAAAACTGTTTCCTGAAACCATGAACATATATACTCAAATCCTGCACCAACTATTGCACTTATGAGAAATAATAAAGTATCGCTTGCTTTATATAACTTATGCAACGCAATCGTAAGAAAACAAGCACCTCCCCCATACACAGGAATAAACGGACCATACACCATACCTACTCTTACTTCAATACTACTCATAAGCATATATGCCCAAATTATTTCTATAATCGTGCCTAAAAACGAACCTATTACAAATAATAAAAATAGCTTACTAAAGCAAATACCAAAAGCAAACGGCTGTTGTTTTTTATTGGAATATACGGTTGTATATTCTTTGAGATTATCATCCTTAATATTATCTACCTTTTCTGAAATACGCTTAAAATATGAGGATTTTTTTAATTCAGGAAACAAATTAATTAAGCGTTTCCTTATTATATTATCTACAAAAAGCTTTTTATAGTTTTGTTTAAGCTCAAGAAGTTTGTCCATTTCAATTGAAGAATCTGAAAATCTAACGATATTATTAAATGCTCTTATTTTTTTCATCAACTTTTGCGTAGTTATAATTGTCAGCAGATAATCGGTGATAATTATAATGCTAAGAATAATAGCAAATCCCAACGCAAAGTTTTGCGGTAACTGTTCCATAAAAACATCTATAAGCGGAATTAGTTTTACAAATACAAATCCCAATAAGCCTAAATGCAATGCGAAACCAACAGTCAAATAAGAACCGATACTCATTGACTGATTAGAAAAATCCCACGGTTTCACACCAAGCACCCTTTCTATTATCATTGCTATAAATAGTGCAAATATTGACAAGATTACAGTACAACTAAAAAATAACAATAAATTATTATCAATTTCTTTCAGAAGTTGATAGCATAAAACAGCACCAAATCCATAAGATGGACAAAACGGAGATGTAAGAAATCCTTTATTATAAAATTTTTTATCAGAAAACAATGTTTTAATTCCGTTAGTTAGCCAACCGAAAAATGAGATTATTATAAAATACCAAAGTATATTTAAAACCATAATATAAACTCCTTAAAATCACAAAAGAGTTACCTCTTTTGCAGTAAATCTACAATTAAGATAACTCTTTATGTTTATATTATTATATTATAGTTTATGCTTTTTATGCCTTAGGAGCCTCATCGTGCCAAAGCTCTTTAATAGCAGTTACATTACCTGCAAAACCCTGAATGTCTGATGGAATAATAATCTTTGTAGCCTTACCATCAGCAGCCTTGCCAAATGCTTCAAGACTCTTAAGCTGAATGATGCGGTCTGTAGGAGATGCTTCGTTGAGCATTCTAAGAGCATCAGCCTGAGCTCTCTGTACTGTGAGGATAGCTTCAGCTTCACCCTGTGCTTCACGGATTTTCTGTTCCTTAACAGCATCAGCTCTAAGGATAGCAGACTCTTTCATACCTTCAGCAACGAGGATCTGGCTGTGCTTTTCACCTTCAGCATCGAGGATTCTAGCACGACGCTCACGCTCTGCCTTCATCTGCTTCTCCATTGCATCCTGAATTTCACGAGGAGGGAGAATGTTCTTAAGCTCAACACGGATAACTCTGATACCCCAAGCATCAGTAGCTTCATCAAGGATGATTCTGATCTTGTCGTTGATTGTATCACGAGATGTAAGTGTGTTATCAAGCTCAAGTTCACCAATGATGTTACGAAGAGTTGTAGCAGTAAGATTCTCAATAGCATTGAGAGGACGCTCAACACCATAGCAGTAAAGCTTTGGATCAGTAATCTCAAAGTAAACTACTGTATCAATCTGCATTGTAACATTATCACGAGTGATAACCGGCTGAGGTGGGAAATCAACTACCTGCTCTTTTAAAGATACCTTCTTTGAAACCTTGTCAATAAAAGGTATTTTAAGATGAAGACCTGTATCCCATGTCTCATAGTATGCACCAAGTCTCTCAACTACAAAAGCGTGAGCCTGTGGTACGATTTTGATGTTGCTGATAACAACGAGTAGAAGTACAAGTACAATAGCACCTGTAATAATTAATCCTGGCATTTATAAATTTCCTCCATTTTTTTATTAGGCTGGTTCAACAATTAGTTTTACGCCTTCAATTGAAAGAACCTTAACCTTTGATTCCTTGTTTATGGGTGCATTTGCTGACTTTGCACTCCAAGTTTGACCGCACACCTTCACCTGTCCGACATCTTCAGTAGAAGGAATATCAATTGTGATTACTCCTATTTGACCGATAAGTCTATTGGCATTTGTAGGTGTATCTCCGAGTTTTCTCTTGAGTCTCTTAACAAGAGGTCTGGTAGCAAGTACTGCAACCAATGAAACCGCAAGAAAAACTGTACTTTGGATAAGAATTGAATCTGTGAAAATGGTTGTAATTGCGGCACATATAGCACCAAGCATAAACCAAATTGATACAAGCTGCACCGTATAAACCTCACAGACAGCCAACAAAACGGCAAATCCTATCCAGATAAAAGGCATCATATTCTCCATAGCCTTTCTCCTTTCTAAAGGAAATAGCAAAAAATCGTAAAATTTAATGATATTCATCCTTTAAGAAGATTTTAGCACATTAACGCAAAATAGTCAATTTATTTATTTAAGTAAAAGTACTACACTTTTTAAATAATATATGTTATAATAGATTGGTTTATGAATTAATTTTAATATTCAAGCAGGTGAATTTATGGCTTTTGATACATTTGATGAAGGTATTGTTCCGGGCGGAATGAGAAGCAAAAATGAAATCAAAACATTAATATGTTATTTATTTAATTCTGTTAATTCCCCACTGAGTAAAGAGCTTGTAATTGAAGCAATTCAAAAAGAAGGTCTTGCAAATTATTTTGAAACAAGTTCTGCCTTTGATGACCTAATAAAAAATCGAAATATTGAAAAATTTGAATCTGACAGCAATGAAAAGCTTTTCAATCTTACTGAAAACGGCAAAATTATTGCTGATACTTTGGATACTTCGCTTGCTTATTCTGTTAAAGAAAAAGCTTACGCTTGTGCCACTAAGCTTCTTGCTCAAAAACAAACAGAAAAAGAAAATTCTGTAAATATTGTAAAATCAGAAAATGGCTTTGATGTGGTATGTACTATTTCCGGCGGAGATGTTGAGCTTTTGAGCTTTCGCATTTATGCTCCAAGCATGGAACAGGCTCTCAGGATGAAAAAGAATTTTTATGATAGCCCTGCTACCATATACAAAGTAATGCTTGCAATGCTTACAAAAGATAAAGAAAATGTAGGCGAAGCACTTGAAGATATTTACGGAATACTTTAAAAAAACAAATTTAGTCCGAGCATCAGAGTAACTCCAGGCACACCGCCTACAATGGATATAAGTATTGACAATAAGCTTACAGGCAAATATACCCCCGTAAAGGCTGTTGTAATATTTATTGCCGCAAGTATACCTCCACCGCAAATCATTGACAGTAACGCCCGTTTTATCGGGCGTTTATTTTTGCCTAAATAATGTATTACAGAAAAAATTATAAGTGTCGCAAACAGAATAATACTTATCTCCATTATAGACATTTTTACAACTCCTTGCAATTATCTATATAATATCTGCTGAACAAATTAAAAACATTGAAATAATCAAGCTTTATTACAGTTTTTAAATTGTTCAAGTGCAAGGTTTTTGAACATTTATGGACA
>JAXJSN010000019.1:0-32351 GCA_036310085.1 Ruminococcus sp. | reverse complement strand
GATTTATGCAGTAGTAGTCGTAGTACTGTGGGATTGTGTGTAAACTGCTTGCAGTTTTCCACAATTCCACGGTTCAAACTCTTTTTTGTAACATATCTATTGTAATCCTACAAATCTGTATTTTTGCTGTTTAATTAGCTTTTAAAAATATATCGAGGTATACCAAAATAAAAGAAAATAGTAGAGTCTTTTTGTATGTCGAAATACGCCGTGCACTATCAAGAACAGAACGAATGAGTATCGATTGAACACCTACTCCCTCAGCAACAGCTTTGTCGTCAAGTTCATATTCTAATACAAAACATAAAACCGCCAGTATAGATTAATTTCTAAGCTGGCATTTTTTTATATCCGCACATTCGATTATTTCCCCTTCTTTGAGTACAATGATTATAGAAACTTAAAGGAGGTAACAATATGGGAAAATTTATAGAAGAATTTTATTACGGGAACATTGACCCAAAGCACGAAGTACAAAGAAAAATAAAACAGTGCAAAAGGAAACGACAGTCTTGACAAAGACAGAAGACCTGCTCACGGATTCTCTGAAAGATGACCAAAAGAACCGGTTTATTGACTTTTCAAATGCTTGGAGTATCATCAATGCAGAATCAAACCTTGACAGTTTTATAACGGGATTTCGATTAGGTGCTAATTTCACCTACGATACATTCGTTGCTACCGATAACTCGTTTGAGTATTTATTAACAGCAATGCTTTGGTTTACTCTTTTAAAGTTCAGAATTTATGTATAAAAATCTGTAGAAATTAATTGCTAGGTGCGGAGTATAATTTGCGATTTGTAAAACTTTTATAAAATGTTTCATTTGTGCTGATAAATGTTTTAAATGTTAATTTGTTGAAAAGTGCTGAAATTTACAGAAATATTTGGTATACTTGAACTGTTCAAAATTTATTGGAAAGAGGGAAGTAAATGAGTATGATAAGTAAATATGTAAAAGATCTCAAAACTGAGTTCAAAGGCTATAATGCTCAAAAGCTTGGTAAAGACCTTACAGCCGGCTTAACCGTTTGTGCTGTTGCATTGCCATTGGCTTTGGCTTTTGGCGTAAGTGGTGGTGCAACTGCTGCTGCCGGTATGGTTACTGCTATTGTTGCAGGTATTGTTATTGGTCTGCTGTCCGGTGCATCGTATCAGATTTCAGGTCCTACAGGTGCAATGAGTGCTGTGCTTATCTCAATTGTTATGACATACCAGCTTAAGGGTGTATTTATAGCTTGCTTTTTGGCGGGTATTATTATACTTTTGTGCGGTGTGTTTAAACTTGGCAGATTAATAAGCTTTATTCCGTCATCGGTAATAATGGGCTTTACATCAGGTATTGCAATAACGATCGCAATGGGACAAATTGACAACTTTTTCGGTACAACAAGCGAGGGTACAGGCATTATTGATAAGCTTGTTTCTTATACAAAGCTTGGTTTTGCACCGGATTTAACCACTACGCTTATAGCTGTGGCTGTACTGGTTATTATGATTATATGGCCTAAAAAATGGGGTGCAAAGGTACCGGCATCACTTGTGGGTATAATTTTTGCAACTGCAATACAGCTTATTTTCAACTTTAATAGTGTAGCTGTAGTCGGCGAAATACCTCGTACTTTATTTTTAGAAGACAGACTTTCTTTTGATGGCATAAATCTTACAATGATAAAAAATCTTATGTCGCCTGTATTTACTATTGCAGCACTTGCTATTATCGAAAGTTTATTATGTGGTGCAAGTGCATCGAGAATGAAAAAAGAACCTTTTGACGCAGACAGAGAGCTTGTTGCTCAGGGTGTAGGTAATATGATTTTACCGTTGCTTGGCGGTGTGCCTGCAACAGCAGCAATTGCACGAACAAGCGTTGCTATTAAATCGGGCGAGCAAACAAGACTTACAAGTGTATTCCATTCTGTTTTTCTATTACTTTCAATGTTTTTGATGGGTGGAATTATGGCAAAAATCCCGTTGTCAGCACTAGCGGCTGTGCTTATGGTAACTGCCTTTAAAATGAACGAATGGAGCGATATTAAATTTATTTTCAGCCACAAGTTCAAAACATCTATCAGCCAATTTTTACTTACAATGATTTGTACTGTTGTGTTTGATCTAACTATTTCTATCATTTTAGGTGTTCTTTACTCTGCTATTATGTATATGTCAGCATCAGCACATATATCTGTACATTTTTCAGATGTTGACCCTGAAAAGCTTAAAGGCAAGCTGGAGTGCAGTAAGGATGATTTCGCCGGTGTGCAGGTTGCTTATGTAACAGGCCCGCTATATTTTGCTTCGGCTAGTGAGTTTGAAGAAAAAATTGAAAATATTAATAATGAAAGCCACACTTTGCTTATGTCAATGCGTGGCGTGCCAAATATAGATGTATCCGGTGCAAGAGTTATATTAGAAACAGTTGAACAGCTACAAAGTAAGGGCTGTAAGGTTATGTTCTGTGGTCTATGCAAAAGAGCCAAATTAACGCTGGACAGAGCAGGTGTAACGGAATTAGTTGGTGAGGATAACTACTACATAAGTGCCGACTTAGCCTTTATAAAGCTTATGGAAACAGCGAAAAATTAAATTAATCAAAAATAAATTAACAACGGTAAACACTTATCAATTTTGATAGGTGTTTATTTTTTGTTTTATATGAAAAGCTTGGTAGGGCTCGTACATAGAAATGATAAGACTATGCACGAAATGCATATGATACACTGGCTTTTTGCCTATTGACATAAAATTATTATGATGTTATTATATAAACAGAGTTATATAAATATAGTTATGTAATAATTTGAGGTGCATTATGGCTAGAAAAACTTTGATTTCTAGAGAAGTAATTTTAAGTAACGCATTAGAAATGTTGATTAAAGATGGTTATTCATCTATAAATATTAAAACACTTTCTCAAAAAATAGGTTGTTCCACTCAGCCTTTAGTATGGCATTTTGAAAATATGGACGGTCTTAGAAAGGCATTGGCTGAATATGCTCTGGACTATGCCAACAGCAAAATGACTCCTTGTGAGGATATTGATGTTACTCCATTTGAACAGGTGGGAAATGCTTATATAAAAATAGCTTTGCACGAGCCTAATCTATTTAAGTTTGTATTTCTTAACGGAAGTGATTGTTATCCGCAGGGTGGTGTTGATATGTTTACAAAGGGTAATGCGGGACTTATAAAATGTATTTCGGCAGGGTTTGGTATATCTGAAGAAAAGGCAGGCGAATACTTGCAAAACACTCTTATATATACTCATGGAGTCGCTACCTTTGTAGCAACAGGTATGATATGTTTGTCAGAGGAACAAATAATGGATATGATAAACGAAACAGGGGATAACTTTTTATTAAAAGCAGGTGTACCGGCAGATAAAATACCGGCTCATATATATTAAACATATATAATTAAAGAAAAAAGAAATGACTTAAATTCTTTTTTCAGTTTTCTTTTGCTTATTATTAGTATTTGAATGAAAATGGTATGTTGTAGGTTATGGATAATAATATTATTATGTGGCATAATGGCGACATAGAAAATTAAAACACTTATCTTAGTTTTAGTTATAAGATGCTATAAAGTTATAAAAAATATCTCTATTATAATAAACCAGAATAAAAATTCAGGAGGAGTAATTGTGAAAATTTCAAAAGAGGTAATATTGCAAGGACTGAAACAGAGCTTTTGTATTCCTCTAATTTACATAAAACATAAATTTAAATTGCCTGACCAAAGTCAACTTAGTAAGGTAGAATATAGATTACCTTTTGATGGCGAATGGACTGTTGTTAATGGTGGTATTGAAAAAGAGTATTCTCATTCTTGGTCAGTTCCTACACAAAGATATGCTTATGATTTTATGATAATGGATGAGAATGGAAAAACCTATGATGGTGAAAATATTGATGATATTAAGGCTTACAAATGTTACGGCAACGATGTTCTTGCACCTGCTGATGGAATAGTTGTAGAAATCGGAAACAATTGCGAGGATTCAAAGATAATGCTACCTGATAATATAGAAGCAACAGCCAAGGATATTCGTGGTAACTATATTCTAATTAAACATACTGAAAAAGAGTATGGTTTTATTGGTCATTTACAACCTCAAAGCATTTGCGTAAAAGTAGGCGAAAGTGTAAAGGCAGGACAAATTATTGCTAAATGCGGAAATACAGGCAATAGTTCAGAACCGCATATCCATTTTCATGTCCAAGACGGTGTGGATTTTTTTACTTCTGCTGGAATACCGATTAGATTTAAAAATATTTGTGTATCAAATCAAAGCGGATATAGTATTTATGACAATAGAAAGATTTCTAATATTGTTTTGTCAGAGAAGAAAACGCAAATAAGCAGAGGGTATCGAGTTAAGAATCAATGATACAATAAAAATGTGTAATGAATAACATATCACAATTATACTATGTTGGAGATACATTATTTTAGCGACCGATTTTTCATAAAATAAAAAACGACCTCAGAATTTATTGTAATTCTGAGGTCAAAATATTATATTAATAATTATTCAATTCCGAGGATATTTTTTGAAGCTGTAACAAGTGATTCGCAAATACTTACCGCGTCAGACTTATCCTTACCTACAGCTGTAATATAAAGCTTAATCTTTGGCTCAGTACCACTTGGGCGGATAATTACAGCGTTATCGCCTTCAAGATTAAGAACAATAACATTTGATTTAGGAAGAGTAATAGCTGTTTCTTCGCCTGTTACAAGGTTCTTTTCAGTCTTAAGGAGATAGTCGCAAACCTTAACAACCTTGTAATTATCAACGCTTTCAGGAACATTTGCTCTTACAGCTGACATAATATCAGCCATTTTCTGCATACCTGCGGCACCGCTGAACTCGAATGAGAATGTCTGGTTAAGGTAATAACCAAACTCATCATAAAGACCATCAATAACTTGCGCAAGTGACTTACCCTGCTTTTTATAGTAAGCCGCCATTTCACAAACAAGCATTGAACCTACTACAGCATCCTTATCTCTTACATATGTGCCTGAGAGATAACCATAGCTTTCTTCAAAACCGAAAAGGTAACGATTTTCTTCGTTAGTCTTTTCAAGGTTGAGGATAACTTCACCAATATACTTAAAGCCTGTAAGAACATTCTTAAGCTCGCAACCGTACTTTTCGCAGAGCTTATTAACAAGCTTTGTAGTAACAATAGTCTTAACTACTACAGGCTTTTCAGGAAGTGTGCCGTTCTCTTTCTTGCAAGAAAGAATATAATTTGTAAGCATAGCACCATTCTCGTTACCTGTAATAAGACGATAACTACCATCGTAATCCTTAACAGCAATACCAACACGGTCAGCATCAGGATCTGTAGCGATAAGAAGGTCAGCCTGCTCTTTTTCGCAAAGCTCAATACCTTTCTGAAGAGCCTCTTTAATTTCAGGGTTAGGGTAAGGGCAAGTTGGGAAATTACCATCAGGTAACTCCTGCTCAGGAACGATAACTACATTATCAATTCCCATTTTTGCCATAACTTTTCTTACAAGCTTATTACCTGTACCATTAAGTGGTGTATAAACAACCTTTAAGCCTGCATCCTTACAGATACCTGCATTTACCTGCTGTTCCATTACCTTTTCAAGGTATGAATCATAAACATCATCAGCTACATATTCAATAAGACCATCAGCAACAGCTTTGTCAAAATCCATAATCTTTACATCAGCAAACATATCAAGCTTCTGAATTTCATCATAAACTGCACCTGCGGCAACATCTGTCATCTGACAACCATCTTCGCCGTAAGCCTTATAGCCGTTGTAAGCAGCAGGGTTGTGGCTTGCTGTAACCATAATACCTGCCTGACACTTAAAGTAACGAACAAGATATGAAAGCACAGGAGTTGGCTGAAGCTCGCTTGTGATATAAACCTTAATGCCATTAGCAGCAAGAACTCTTGCAGCCTCAAGCATAAAGAGATCAGCCTTGATTCTGCTATCGTGAGAAATCGCAACTGCACCCTTGCCGTACTTGTTAAGAACATAGTTAGCAAGACCCTGTGTAGCCTGACGAACAACATAAATATTCATTCTGTTTGTACCTGCACCGATAATACCACGCAAACCGGCTGTACCAAATGAAAGTGTTGTATAGAAACGCTCGTAAATCTCATTTTCGTCGTCTCTAATACTGTTAAGCTCGTTTACAAGGTCATTATCCTCGACAGCTTTTTCAAGCCACTCGTTATACGCCTTCTTTATATCCATAAATAAATACCCCCATCGAAAAAATTTCAGTATTAATTTTAAAATAAGCAAATTCAATTATCCGCTTTTTCCACATCCTATTAACTATAACATATTTGTAAATAAATTACAAGTTTTTTATACTATAAAGTTATAGATATTAATGCGGTAATTTTATAAATTTTTTCGACAAGCTTAAATTATATATTTTATTGCATTTTATTTTTAAAAATACCATACTTACTGGTATTGATAATTTCGCCCTCAATTCTTAAAAGACGATTGTATTTTGCAACTCGGTCGGTTCTGCAAGGGGCACCGGTTTTTATTTGTCCTGCATTAACAGCTACCGCTAAATCTGCAATAGTGGTATCCTCGGTTTCTCCGCTTCTATGAGAAATCACGGCAGTATAACCGGCTTTTTGAGCAGTTTCAATAGCCTCAAGTGTTTGTGTAAGGGTGCCAATTTGATTGATTTTTACAAGAATTGAGTTACCTGCTCCTATTTCAATACCTTTAATAAGTCTTTTTGTGTTGGTTACAAATAAATCATCACCAACAAGCTGTGTCTTGCAACCGATTGATGAAGTTATTTTTTTCCATCCGTCCCAGTCGTATTCAGATAATGGGTCTTCAATTGAAACAATAGGATATTTATCTGTAAGCTTTTCAAAATATGCAATAACCTCTTGTGTGGTAAGCTGTTGACTTCTTTTCGGTAGATTATAGCTACCCTCAGAGTACCATTCAGAAGAAGCTGCATCAAGGGCGATTTTGATACTATCAGTATCATAACCAGCCATATTTATTGCTGAAATTATAACCTCAATTGCTTCTTCGTCAGATGAAAGGTTTGGAGCATAGCCACCTTCATCACCAACGGATGTAGCCAACCTATTCTTTTTAAGAATTTTACCAAGTGTATGATAAATTTCACAGCATTGTCTTAAACCCTCAGAAAAAGATTTTGCACCAACAGGCATAATCATAAATTCCTGAATATCAATATTATTTGATGCGTGTGCTCCACCATTTAAAATATTCATCATAGGAACCGGCATTTGTACTGCATAAGTACCGCCAATATAACGATATAGCGGAAGTCGCAAACAGCCTGCCGCCGCCTTAGCACAAGCAAGTGATACAGCAAGAATTGCGTTTGCACCCAGATTTTCTTTGTTAGGTGTACCGTCAAGCTCAATCAGTTTGTAATCAATTGAACACTGGTCAAACGGAGAATCACCCTTAATACATTCGGCTATTTTTGTATTGATATTTTCAACTGCTTTACTTACGCCTTTTCCACAATAGCGATTTTTGTCGTTATCTCGCAATTCAACAGTCTCAAAAGCTCCTGTAGATGCACCGGACGGAACAGATGCCTTTGCGTAAGTTCCGTCACTTAAACCGATTTCTGCTTCCACAGTAGGATTTCCTCTTGAGTCAATAATTTCTCTGCCTATAATTTTATCAATTGTTATTTTCATAAAATTTACCTCCGTTTATATTTTGCCGTAAAAAAATATAAATATACAAAATTGTATCAAAATACATTTAGTATCATAATATAAAATTGAAGGAGGACAAAAATGGAGATTGTAGAATACACCGTAAGACCAGGCAACACTTTATTTGCTATTGCACAGTTTTTCCAAACAACTGTTAATGATATACTCAGATATAATAATATTCCGAATGCAAGTATGGTATATGTTGGCCAGACCTTACAAATACCTGCGGGTAGCTTACCTGCTCAATATTATGTCGCAAGACCGGGCGACAGCCTCTGGAGCATAGCACAGCGTAACAGCGTAACAATTGATGAAATAATAGATCTCAACGGATTAGGTAATCCGAATACTATTTATCCCGGACAGATACTTCGGGTGCAGTAAAAGAGTAAATAATAAAAAATAATATATTCTAAAATTTATAAAACTTAAAAGTAAAACCCTACAATTGCTATCGTTTTGATGTCAATTGTAGGGTTTGTTGTTTTAAAAAATTGTTATGTCTAGCTTACATTAGATTTGATATACATTGAATTTCTATATTTCAATAAGTACGGAATTGCCTGTTGAATAATCACCATTAAGCCATTGCCAGCTTTCAGTTAATTCCAGTTTGCCGTTATCTGTGATTTTGGGTATGCTTTTACATTTTCCGATTCTGATTTGTCCGTCTTTGTTGATATGCTGATAATGAAAATCAAGATTTCCTTCATAATCAGTTGTCCCGATTAAAAATCCTTTGCTTATCTCTCCGCCGGAATATTCAGCCCAAATAGTACTGCCTTTTTGATGATAACAAAATACAGTAGAAGCATCTACTTCTCCATTTTCGGAATTAATCTTTGGAATGAATTTTTTATTATCATAACAAATTTTATATTTTTTAAGATTGCTAGGCTTTGTCATTGTATCATAACAAAGTAAATCTCCGTTATCGGTTGCAATAAAGTTGAAATCTGTTTCAACATAACCTCTCTTTTGGTAGAGTTTTTTAGCAGGGAATGAAGCAGATAACGATATTTCATCGAATGACTTTGCAACTATATTTTCAGCAAATTCAAGCAAAGCTGAGCCAAATCCCCTATTCTGAAATTCAGGAAGTACAAATAATCGGTTAATCTCATTATTGTTTACGGTAACAGTACCGATATAATTATTTTCAAAGCTCAGTAAGTAAACACAATTATTCAATATATCCTTAAGTATGTTGGTTTCGTTGTGGTGAGAAAGAAAAAAATCTACAGCTCCCTTTGGGTAATAATGTGGATATATTTCTTGAATTGTTTTATTAACAATGTTTTCTACAATCTGCAAATGTCTCGCTTCTGCAATGGTTATTTTCATATAATCACCTCGGTGAAATTTTTATAAATAATATTAAATAAATGCAAGTGTTTATCTTTTATTAAATCATTTTTTTCGCTTTTTGCTTACTATTATACCTACTATAGCATTTGCAAGGAGAATAACTATAAGAGTAGGTACAACAAAAACTAAAATCAATGTGCCAGCTAAGCCTGCAAACCAGCCTATACCAATATTAATATCGTATATTCCATATGTTAATGAAATGACAAGAAGTATTAGGTTGGTTATACCTATTATTAAAAATGGAGATGGGGAAGAGCCTTTGATTTTTGTGCATATAATAGTCGTAACCCAAAAACAAACTGCGAGTGCAGATAAGGTAATGGCTATAATAGCGGTAGGTATCATAAGGTCTGCTGAAAATGCATTAGCAATTAATATCCAAAGTATAACTGAAAGAACTGTAAATACAACTGAGAAAATAAGTAGTTTTTGTATTTTTATTTTCATAAATCATTCTCCAAAATTTCATTTTAAAATAAGATATTTTCAGTATAGCAGAAAAAATTATATTATCAATAATACAAAAGAAAATTTTTAAAATTAATGAAAAATGAGTAAATTTATGCTATAATATTTTGCAGAAATTTATATGGAGGCACTAATGGATTATTCAAAGGTTTTAGCAGAACAATTTAACATAATTGAAGAATATGCTCAGAATATTATAAATTTGCTTGATGATGGAAATACCATTCCGTTTATAGCACGATACCGTAAAGAAATGCACGGCTCAATGGATGACCAGTTGATTCGTGAGTTTAGCGAAAAGTTAGATTATTTAAGAGGTCTTGATAAACGCAGAGAAGAAATCCGTGCTCTTATTGATGCACAGGAAAAGCTTACTGATGATATTTCTGCTTCTATTGATAAGGCTCAGACTATCAGTGAGCTTGAGGATATTTACAGACCATTCAGACCAAAGAGAAAAACCAGAGCTTCTGTTGCAAAAGAAAAAGGACTACAACCTCTTGCAGATGAAATTATAAAGCAAGAAAGTAAGTTTGACCCTATCAAAGCAGCGGAGGATTATATTGATGACGAAAAAGGCGTAGCTACAGCTGATGAAGCCTTACAGGGCGCTATGGATATAATCGCTGAGCAGATTTCTGATAACGCTGAGATTCGTCGCAGAATCCGTAATCTTGTAAACAGTCTTGCTACGCTTAACTCAATAGCAACCGATGCCGAAAAAGAGAGTGTTTATAATATATATTATGATTTTAGCGAGGCTGTTAAAAAAATTGCAGGACATAGAGTGCTTGCAATCAATCGTGGTGAAAAAGAAGGATTTCTTAAGGTTACACTTGAAATTGATAGCGAAAGACCGCTTAATGCAATCACAAAGGTTATGATTAACGGCAGAAATCAAATTTGTGCTGATATTATTAAACAAGCCAGCGAGGATGCATACCAAAGACTTATCTTCCCATCAATTGAAAGAGAAGTAAGAAACGAGCTTACCGACTCTGCATATGAAAATGCAATGAAAGTCTTTGCAGTAAATCTTAAGCAACTGTTAATGCAACCGCCTGTTAAGGGTAAAGTTGTTCTTGGACTTGACCCCGGTTATCGTACAGGCTGTAAGGTGGCAGTAGTTGACCATACAGGCAAGGTGCTAGATACAACAGTAATTTATCCTACTCATTCCGAAGAAAAGGTAAAGCAATCAAAGCAAAAACTTTTACAGCTTATAAAAAAGCATAGCGTAGATATAATTTCAATTGGAAATGGTACAGCAAGCAAAGAAACAGAAATGTTTACGGTTGACACAATCAAGGAGCTTGATTTTCCGGTTTATTATATGGTAGTAAGCGAAGCCGGAGCATCTGTGTATTCTGCATCAAAACTTGCGGCAACAGAGCTTCCTGAGCTTGACCTAACATTAAGAAGTGCCGTGTCAATTGCCAGACGATTACAAGACCCACTTGCAGAGCTTGTTAAAATTGAACCAAAGGCTATTGGTGTAGGACAATATCAACACGATATGCCGCAAAAAAGACTCGGCGAAACTCTCGATGGTGTTGTTGAAGATTGCGTAAACTCAGTAGGTGCTGACCTTAATACTGCATCTCCTGCGTTGCTATTGAGAATTGCAGGACTAAACGCTACGGTATGTAAAAATATAGTTGCGTATAGGGAAGAGAACGGAGCTTTTTCCTCTCGTTCAGAGCTTAAAAAAGTTCCAAAGCTTGGCCCTAAGGCGTTTGAACAATGTGCAGGCTTTTTAAGAGTGCCCGAAAGCAAAAATCCGCTTGATAATACAGGTGTTCATCCTGAAAGCTACAAGAGTGCAAAGGAATTGCTTTCAATCCTCAATTATTCTGATAAAGAAATAAAAGCAGGCGACTTTTCAGATTTGCAACTAAGGGTAAAAAATACAGGTACAAGCACTCTTGCACAACAGCTTGAAATTGGCTTGCCTACACTTGATGATATTATAAAAGAGCTTTCAAAACCCGGTCGTGACCCTCGTGACGAACTGCCTGCTCCAATGCTTCGCTCAGATATTCTTGATATAAAGGATTTAAAAGAGGGAATGGAGCTAAAGGGAACAGTAAGAAATGTAATAGACTTTGGTGCATTTATTGATATCGGAGTACATCAGGACGGACTTGTTCATATATCCCAAATTTGCGATAAGTTTATCAAGCATCCAAGCGAGGTGCTTAAAGTCGGCGATGTCGTAAATGTAAAAATACTTTCTGTTGATGTGGATAAAAACAGAATCGGACTTACAATGAAGTTTTAATAATAGTTAGTGAGTTATAAATAGTTAAAGATAAGGCTATGTAGTTTATATAATGATGTGGTACATAGCCTTGTATTTTAATGTTATAATAAATAGCAAGAATGCTTTTGAATTTTTGTGATTAATGTATAGTTTTATTTATACACAAATTTGTAATGATATTATTGTATTTTAATATATTATAGTAATATACAAATAATTCTCAACATATATGTTAATTGAATACACAATGCTATTTTTCTCACAATTCCTTTAAAGAATATAACAATTAGAATTATACGTTACAATGATATCACTAAATTTAAAGGAGTTAATAATATGAGAAAGAAAACACAAAAGATTGCAACTACAATTATTGCTACAGCAATGATTCTTTCAAGTATTGGTATTTGTTCTGTTGCTGCTGCTTCAAGAACATATGCTGGTATTACAGCCGAATATTCTATAGTTTCATGGTCAAGTAAACTTACAGTTACTGGAGGAACTCAAGTAAGACATGCATTGTTAAGTGAAAGAAACAATTATTTTAAGGGGAAATATGACTATTATACTCCTAAAAATTGTACAAGTCCATATATTTCATATAACTTGTCTGCTAAACAGTCGGTGTTGTGTGTTGGAGTAGGTAATAACTTTAATGATAATTTCTTATTTAAGTACAATTAATTAAAACCATATAGATTAGCTGTCTGATATAATGCTTAATAAGTATTTTATATATTTATTAAGCATTTAGGACAGCAATTTTTTTAGGAGAAAAAAGTTGAAAAAAATAGTATATTTTAGTTTTATATTTCTGCTTATTATCAGTTCTGTATTGTGTTTACTTAATTATACAGATTTTGCAGAAACATTACCTTTTAATAATTTAATAAAAGTTTCTGTTACAGCACCTGATGAAACCACAAATAGTCAAGCGGCAACAGATATTATATCTACTGCCAAATCGCTTAATACTGATATATTATATTATAGATATAATTCCGACAATACAAGAACTGTATATAAAACAAATAATCTTGAAAATTTTTTAGAGATTGAGATTTCATCAGATACTCAAAGACTAAAAAGTAATCAATGTATTTCTACAGAAAAAGAAATAATAGGTTATAATGTGATTTCGCTCTATACCTCACCTTTCTGCACCCCAACGACAATTTATCCGATGAATGTTAATTCTCTTATTGATTTTACTTGCAATGAATTCTGTGTGTATAATTATTTTGCAGAAGATTTTGTTGTAAAGCTTTCTGAGTTAGGTTATATAGCTGAAGTTAATACACTCCCTTTATATTTATCAGATGAACCGTATCCTTTAAATGATTTTTGTGTTTGTCCAATCCTCATTTTTATTTTTGCCTTGATTGCATATTTTGTTGAAAAAGGAAAAACTCATATTCTTTTGCGTATGCAAGGATATTCTCCATTACACTTAATGAAAATGGACATTTGTGTATTTTTATTACCTTTTTTTCTTTTGCTTGTAATTGTGCAAGTATTGCAGTTTTTACTTTTTGCTTTATCAGAACCAAAGATAATTGACAATTATTTTAGTTATGTAATGGCATCTAATTACTATATTTATATGATTGTAGTGATGTCAGCAATCTGTATTATTCCAATCATATCCTTAACGCATAACAAGTACACATATATAAAAGGAAAAAACAGCAATCGAATTATGCTTGTACTTACACTCGTTATAAAATCTATTGCTGTAGTTATGATATGTATACCATTAATAAATATATTTAATCTTTTACCTCCGGCAATAAATTCGTACAAAACAATAAATGCTACTGTTGAAAAAACTAATGGTTATATAAGTTTTTCGTCAAACAATTACTTTAGTAATAACAATAAAGGGTACATAGATTTTTATGAGGAAACAAAAAATAAATATGAGGGTGTATTTTTATATGCATTAAATTATAATGCTGATGCAGAAAATATAATTGAAACAGAAAAAAATAATGGATTACAGCCGTGCGAACCCTTTAATTCGGTTGAGGCAATGATATATACAAGCCTAAATAGTATTACTGTAAACACAAATTATTTTAATTTAAATCCTATTTACAAAACTAACGGCGAGTTAGTTTCTAAAAAGGATTTTTTTGAAGATAAGATTAATATACTTATATCGGAAAATGAAAAATATTCTAAAGATTTTATAAATAATCTAAAATATAGACTAAAAACTCTTACATCAGAGAAATTTGAAATCAATATTATTAAGTATAAACCAAATCAAAAATTTGTGATTTTTCAAAATACTTCATCACAATTAAATGATGGTTATGCAGATGATCCTTTAATAACCGTAATTGATGGTATGTATCTCAGAATTTCACATGATATTATCAGTGCTTTTAATAAAAATAATTATATAATTAAAGTGAAAGCTAAAGACCCATATAAAGAAATATTACCTATATTAAAAAAATGTGGTTTGGAAAATGAAATTACAGATTATACTTCACCTATCAAAGATATTCAAGAGTCGTTGGACAATATACTAAAATATTTGAATGAACTTTCAGTTAAGATTGTAATATATTTATTGTTATTTGTGTTTAATTTATTGTTTTTTGTGAAAACATATCTTATACAAAATAAAAATGATATTGCTGTTAGAAAAATGTCAGGAGAAGGCTTTTTTACTCTTCATAACAGTTTTTTTACATATTCATTATTTAGCAATATCATTAGTATTACGGTTACAGTTCTAATTTTAATTAATTCGGGTCAAGAAGGATTTAAAATAGTTTATTTAATTGTTCCTGTTATTGTGTGGATTGCAGAAATTATAATATTCAGAATATATGTTTGTAGATTAACTTCAAAAATAATAATAAAGATATTGAAGGGGAGCTAATATGAGTATAGTTAAGCTTATTGATATCAATAAAAGATATGGCGATAAAATAATTTTTGAAAAATTTAATTTGTTAGTCGAGAAAGGTGAGTTTGTTTCTGTCGTAGGTTCAAGTGGAGCAGGAAAAAGCACATTGCTAAATATTATAGGAATGTTAGAAAAACCGGATTCAGGTTCAATTGAAATTGATGGAATAAAAAATCCGTCTTTTAATTCTCATAAAGGTACTTTACTTATGCGTAATACAATCTCATATCTTTTTCAAAATTATGGATTAATTGATAATGAGAGCGTGCTATATAATCTTAAAACTGCAACTAAGTTTTTGAAACTTTCAGCATCAGAAGAAAAACAAAAAATCTTTGATGCATTGAATACAGTTGCTCTAAGTGATTTGGAGAATAAAAAGGTATATCAACTTAGTGGTGGAGAGCAACAAAGAGTAGCTTTAGCAAAATTAATATTGAAACCATCAAAAATTATTCTTGCTGATGAACCAACAGGTAGTCTTGATTCTAAAAATCGTGATGATGTTCTTTCTATATTAAAAGACCTTAACAAAAACGGAAAGACTATAATTATGGTTACCCACGATTCAATCGCAGAGTCGTATGCTGATAGGCATATTTATATTAACAAAAATTAAATTTATTATTTTTAGTATATGAGTTTTAATTTAATACAAGGTTATCATTTAACTGTCTTTAATCAAGAGCTGTCGTTTATTTGCGACGGCTCTTATTTTTTGTTGTATAGAAAATTACTGAAAATAATTCAATATAATTCTAAAAAACATTGAAATATTTTCTATAAAGTGCTAAGATTTGAGTGTGGAACGAATTCGGTTTTGTTTCTTATTAAGGGGGGCTATGTGTTTTATAGCATAATTAAGGAACCACTGAATAAATCACGCTGAAATCTGTTTGCACATCTTGCTTGCATATTTCCCGTTAGCTTACCCAAAAAATCCTCGTAATGCGTCGGCATTACTGCGGTTTATTTGTGCAACCTGTCGAAAAATCTGACGGCACAATATGTACAAACGATTAAATCAGTATTTCCTTAACACATTTTATTTTAGGAGAATTTTTATGAAAAAGCTATCTAAAAGAATAGTAGCCGGCTTATTATCTTTTATTATAGTTGCGGCATCTGTTGCAACTAATTTAGAAGGTGCTTTTCTTTTAAAAACAAATGCAGCAGAAATAACAACAAGCGAAACAGGAACTGATAAAGCGTTAAATGATGATATTGATATTTCATCACAAATCATTACAACTGGCACTTGTGGAAAGAACTTGGAGTGGATGCTACTTCGTACCGGTGTGCTGTATATTGGGGGAAAAGGTTCTATGCAGAATTATGATCAATCAAGTTTACTTCCTTGGTTTAACTATCTTGATTTTATAAACGAAGTAAAAATTATTGATGGTGTAACAAGCATAGGTAGCTACGCATTTAAAGACTGTAATGTATTAACAA
Source organism: Ruminococcus sp. (assembly GCA_036310085.1). Classification (GTDB taxonomy): domain Bacteria; phylum Bacillota; class Clostridia; order Oscillospirales; family Acutalibacteraceae; genus Ruminococcoides. The sequence continues at coordinate 16,125 of JAXJSN010000019.1, read as the reverse complement.
AGATAACAATTCCCGATAGCGTAACAAGTATAGGCGATGCTGCATTTAGAGGTTGTAGTAAATTAACAGATATAACAATCCCGAATAGTGTAACAAGTATAGGTAATTCTGCATTTCATTTTTGTTATGCATTAACAGATATAACAATTCCAAATAGTGTAACTGAAATTGGTGATTATTTATTCTTTTATTGTACATCACTAACAAATGTTACCCTTTCAAATAGTATAAAACACATAAGTGATTATGCTTTTAATAATTGCAGTAAATTAACAAGCATAACAATCCCAAGTGCTGTAACAAGCATAGGTTATTATGCGTTTAGCGATTGTAAAAGTTTAACAAGTGTAACAATTCCAAATAGTGTAAAAAGCATAGCGAATTTAGCGTTTAATAATTGCAGTGCTTTAACAAGTGTAACAATCCCGAATAGTGTAACAAGTATAGGTAATTCAGCGTTTAAAGGTTGCAGTAGCTTAACAAAAGCAACAATCTCGAATAGCGTAACAAGCATAAATCCTTTTGTTTTTAGTGGTTGTAGTGCCTTAAAAAGCATAGTAATCCCAAGTAGTGTAACAAGTATAGGAGCTTCTGCGTTTTATAATTGTAGCGGTTTAACAAGTGTAACAATCCCAAATAGTGTAATAAGTATAGAATATTCCGCTTTTGAAGCTTGTAGTGGCTTAAAAAGTATAACTATTCCCGATAGTGTGACAAGTGTAGGCAATAATGTATTTAAGAATTGTATCGGACTGACAAGTGTAACAATTCCCGGCAGTATAGCAAGTATAGGTGATTATGCATTTTATAATTGCAGTGGATTAACAAATATTACTATTCAAAATGGAGTAACCGGCATAGGTGAGTCTGCGTTTGAGAATTGTATTGCTCTAACAAGTATAATAATTCCTGCCAGCATAACAAGTGTAGGTGAATGTGCCTTTAAGAATTGTACCGGTTTAACAAGAACAACAATTCAAAAAGGCGTAACAAGTATAGGTAAATCTGCGTTTGAGAATTGTAGTAGCTTAATAAGCGTTACAATTCCTGATAGTATTATAAATATTGATGAGTATGCATTTAAAAATTGCAGTAAACTAAAAACTGTAACGATTCCAAGCAGTATAACAAATATAGGTAATTATATCTTTGAGAATTGTAGTGGTTTAATAAGTTTAACAATTCAAAATGGAGTAACCGGCATAGGTAAGTATACATTTTCTAATTGCAGTGGTTTAACAAGTGTAACAATACCTGATAGTGTAACAAGTATAGATACTTATGCATTTAGGGGTTGTAGTGGACTGACAAGCGTAAAACTCTCAAATAGTTTAACAATCATAAGAAATTCTGTGTTTTCTGATTGTAGTGGATTAACAAGTATAACAATCCCAAATAGTGTAAAAACCATAGATAGTTTTGCATTTTCTAATTGCAGTGGCTTAACAAGTGTAACAATTCCGAATAGTGTAACGAGCATAGGTAAATATGCGTTTTATAGTTGTAGTGAATTAACAAGTATAATAATTCCAAGTAGTGTAACAAGCATAGGTGAAAAAGCGTTTTATGGTTGCAATAATTTAGATAATGTGTATTATTTTGGAGAGAATTTAAAAAATGTTACTATTGGCAGTGGTAACAATCCATTATTGAATGCAAATATTTCTTATTTAAAATCAGGTGATACTGATCGTAATAAAACAGTAGATATTAAAGATGCAACCCTTGCTCAAATGTATATTGCCGGTCTTGAATCATATGATTTAGAAAACTACCTTTCTGCAGATGCTAACGCTGACGGCATAGTTAATATCCAAGATGTAACTTTAATTCAAATGTATTTAGCCGGTCTTGTTGAAGCTTTATAAGCGAATCATTAAATATCTTTTAAATTTTAAAACCACTCCTGCTAAGCTCATATGAGTTTGGTGGGAGTGGTTTGTTTTATATGTAAAAAGTTACTAAAAATAGTAAAAATTTTCTAAAATATATTGCAAAATCTTTAGTATAGTGATAAGATTTGAATGTAACAAAAATCGGATTAACAAATAATTTTATATTTTAGGAGGAATTAATATGAAAAAACTATCTAAAAGAATAGTAGCCGGCTTATTATCCTTTATTATAGTTGCGGCACCTGTTGCAACTAATTTAGAAGGTGCTTTTCTTTTAAAAACAAATGCGGCAGAAATAACAACAAGCGGAGTACAGGTTAATGCAAGCGGTACTTGTGGCGAAAATGTAAATTGGACCCTTGATGATAATGGTCTTTTATACATTTACGGTACAGGTGCAATGGAAGATTGGAGTTATTTTGCTGAGATTCCTTGGTGGGGTTATACTGAATATATAAAAGAAGTCGTAATTTCGGATGGTGTAACAAGTATAGGCAATTATGCATTTGTAATATGTAAAAAAATAACAAGAGTGACAATCCCTTATGGTGTAACAAAGATAGGTTATTCAGCATTTTATAATTGTAAGAGTTTAACGAATATAACAATCCCTGATAGCGTAACAAGTATAGGTGAGTCTGCGTTTTCTAATTGTGGAAACATAACAAATGTAACGATTCCAAATAGCGTAACAAGTATAGGTAAGTCTGCTTTTTACCGTTGTAGTTACTTGACGAGTGTAACAATCCCAAATAGTGTAACGAGTATAGGAGATTATGCGTTTTGTAATTGCGTACGCTTAACTAATATAACCATCCAAAAAGGCGTAACAAGCATAGGTAAGTCTGCGTTTTCTAGTTGTACGGGCATGACAAACATAACAATCCCAAGTAGTGTAACAAGTATAGGAGATCATGCGTTTTTTGCTTGTACGGACATGACAAACATAACAATCCCAAATAGTATAACAAGTATAGGTGAGTCTGCGTTTTCTTATTGTAGTGCCTTAACCAGTATAACAATCCCAAATAGTGTAACAAGTATAGATGAGGCTACGTTTGAGAATTGTAGTAGCTTAACAAGTGTAACAATCCCAAGTAGTGTAACAAGTATAGGAAGTTATGCTTTTAATATGTGCGATGAATTAAGTCAGGTATATTATTTTGGCGATGGTTTTGATGATGATACTATTAATTTGGGTAACGAACAATTATTAAATGCAAATATTACTTATCTTAAAGTAGGCGATGTGGATTGTAACAAAAAAGTGAATATAGCAGATGTAACACTTACTCAAAGGTATATTGCCGAAGTTGCAACAGGCAATTTAGAAAACAACCTTTGTGCAGATGCTAATTGGGACGGCGTAGTTGATGTTAAAGATGTAACTTTAATTCAAATGTATTTAGCCGGTCTTGTTGAGTCATTATAAAATTTAATAATAAAACTAAAGCCGTGCATTTAAGTTTGCACGGCTTTGTTGATGTTAATTTTTTGAATTGTTATTCATTCTGTAGCAAAGGGTCATAAGATTATCGCTTAGATGTACATTTTCAACCAAGGTATCGCTGTATCTTCTGCTTATATCATAGTGGCTGAAGTTCCAATAGTTGCGAATACCTAAAGCATAAAGCTTGTCGAGTGTTTGCTCTACGCAAGTTCTTGGTATACACAAAAAAGCGGTATCTATATGCTCCTGTTTGCAAAAAGCTTCAATTTCGCTGTCGGATTTTACCGTAATATTATTGAGCTTTTTTCCGACTTTTTCAGGATTATTATCAAAGCAAGCTACAAGGTTAAATCCGATATTCTCAAAATTCATATGCAAAGCAACCGCTTTACCGAGATTGCCGGCACCTATTAATATAGCCTTGTAGTTATTGTTAAGACCAAGAATATTTTTAATCTCTTCTTTTAATTGGTTTACGCTGTAGCCATAGCCCTGCTGACCAAAGCCGCCAAAGCAATTAAGGTCCTGACGAACCTGCGATGCGGTTATATTCATAACCTGTGCAAGCTTTGTTGAAGAAATTCTTTCTATATTCTGTTCGCTGAGTTCTGATAAAAAGCGGTAATATCTTGGCAATCGCCTGATAACCGACATCGAAATACTGTTATTCTTAGACATTACTCACTAAACTCTCCTTTAGCGGATTATAGCACTACTTATGCAAGTGCTGCCGCAAGACGCTCATTGATAGCAAGGAGGAAGTCCTCTGTATTAACCTTTGTCTTGTTTTCAAGAGTAGAAATAGCGTAAAGGTCGCCTGTCATAATGCCATCTTCAATTGTTTTAACTGTAGCTTCTTCAAGCTTTTCAGCGTAGTTGATAAGCTCAGGGAGATTATCAAGCTCGCCACGCTTTCTTAATGCACCTGACCAAGCAAAGAGTGTTGCAACTGAGTTTGTAGATGTTTCTTCGCCCTTGAGGTGTTTGTAGTAATGACGCTGAACTGTACCGTGTGCGGCTTCGTACTCATAAATTCCGTCAGGAGATACAAGCACACTTGTCATCATTGCAAGTGAGCCGAATGCAGTAGCGATCATATCGCTCATTACATCACCGTCATAGTTTTTGCAAGCCCACATATAGCCGCCTTCACTGCGGATAACACGAGCAACTGCATCATCAATAAGGGTATAGAAATAAGTGATACCAGCGTTATTAAACTTTTCTTTGTATTCGTTCTCAAATATTTCATCAAAAATATCCTTGAACTTATGGTCGTATGTTTTGCTGATAGTATCCTTTGTAGCAAACCATACATCAATCTTTTGGTCAAGAGCGTAGTTAAAGCAAGAACGAGCAAAAGAAGAAATACTCTTGTCGAGGTTATGCATACCCTGAATAATACCATCTGTTGTAAAATTAAAGATAGTGCTTCTTTCTTCTGTGCCGTCAGGCTTAGTAACGCAAAGCTCAGCCTTACTGCCTGCTTCAACTCTCATTTCTGTATTCTTGTAAACATCGCCGTAAGCGTGACGAGCAATACAGATTGGCTTTTTCCAAGTTGGAATGTAAGGTGTAATACCCTTTACAAGAATTGGGCTTCTGAATACTGTACCGTCAAGTAAAGCACGGATTGTGCCGTTAGGAGATTTCCACATACTCTTGAGGTTGTACTCAGTCATTCTAGCGGCGTTAGGAGTGATTGTAGCACACTTAACTGCAACGCCGTACTTCTTTGTAGCCTCGGCACTGTCAACTGTTACCTGATCGTCAGTTTCGTTTCTGTGCTCAAGACCAAGGTCATAGTATTCGCTTTTAAGGTCAACATATGGAAGAATAAGAATATCCTTAATTCTCTGCCATATAACTCTGGTCATTTCGTCGCCATCCATCTCAACGATGGGGGTAGTCATTTTAATTTTATCCATATCAGCTGTTCTCCTTTGTGTAGTCGAGTAAGCCGCCTGCAATAATAATTGCTCTTGTTCTGTCAGAAAGTTCGCAATCTGCAACGATTGTTTCGCCTGTTGTTTTGTTTAAAACAGTAACCTGCTTACCGTTTGCAATTTCTTCCTTAACATTAGGAAGCTCTAGCATATCGCCAAGCTTAATCTTATCGTAATCAGCCGCATCTGTGAATGTGAGTGGAAGAATACCAGCGTTGATAAGGTTACTCTTGTGGATACGAGCAAAGCTCTTTACAAGAACAGCCTTAACACCAAGGAAGAGAGGAGCAAGAGCCGCATGCTCACGAGATGAGCCCTGTCCGTAGTTTTCGCCACCTACGATAATGCTCTTACCAAGTGTTTTTGCACGCTCAGGGAATTCCTTGTCACATACAGTAAAGCAGTGCTGAGAAATTTTTGGAATATTTGAACGGAGTGGAAGAATCTTTGCACCTGCAGGCATAATGTGGTCAGTTGTAATGTTGTCGCCAACCTTAAGTGAGCAAGAAGCCTCAATTGTATCTGTAAGTGGGCTTGTTTCAGGGTAACACTTAATGTTTGGACCTCTTAAAATTTCAACGCTGTCCATTTCCTCAACAGGAGCAGGAGCAATAACCATATTGTCGTTGATAAGGAACTTTTCAGGAAGCTCAATGTCAGCAGCTTCGCCTAAAGCTCTTGGGTCAGCAAATACGCCCATAATTGCAGAATATGCAGCAGTTTCAGGAGATACAAGGTAAATCTGACCGTCAGCTGTACCACTTCTGCCTTCAAAGTTACGGTTAAATGTTCTAAGAGAAATACCCTCGCTGTTTGGTGACTGACCCATACCGATACAAGGACCGCAAGCACTTTCAAGAATTCTTGCACCTGCCGCAATAAGGTCGCCTAAAGCACCGTTTAATGCAAGCATATTAAATACCTGCTTTGAACCCGGAGCAATAGCAAGAGATACATTGTCAGCAACCTTTTTACCCTTAAGGATGTGAGCAACTCTCATAAGGTCGAGGTAGCTTGAGTTTGTACATGAACCGATACAAACCTGATCAATCTTTTTGCCTGCAAGCTCGCTGATTGGCTTAACATTGTCAGGTGAGTGTGGGCAAGCCGCAAGAGGCTCAAGCTCAGAAAGATTAATTTCAATAATCTCATCATAAACTGCATCTTCGTCAGCTGAAAGCTCTGTGTAATCTTCCTCACGACCCTGTGCCTTAAGGAACTCTCTTGTAATTTCGTCAGAAGGGAATACTGATGTTGTAGCACCAAGCTCAGCACCCATATTTGTAATAGTAGCACGCTCAGGAACTGTAAGAGTCTTAACACCCTCACCGCCGTATTCAACAATCTTGCCTACGCCGCCCTTAACGCTCATAACTCTTAATACTGCAAGAATAATATCCTTAGCAGAAACCCAAGGATTTAATTTGCCTGTAAGATTAACTCTTACCATTTTTGGCATAGTGATATAGTAAGCACCGCCGCCCATAGCAACAGCAACATCAAGACCGCCTGCACCGATAGCAAGCATACCAATACCGCCGCCTGTAGGAGTATGGCTGTCAGAACCGATTAAAGTTTTGCCCGGCTTGCCGAATCTTTCGAGGTGAACCTGATGGCAAATACCATTACCCGGTCTTGAAAAATAAATGCCGTGCTTTTTGCAAACTGACTGAATAAATCTGTGGTCATCAGCATTTTCAAAACCTGTCTGTAAAGTATTGTGGTCAATATAAGCAACGCTTTTTTCTGTTTTTACTCTGGGAATTCCCATAGCCTCATACTCAATGTAAGCCATAGTGCCTGTAGCATCCTGAGTAAGTGTCTGGTCAATTTTAAGACCAATATCATTGCCAACAATCATTTCGCCGCATACAATATGCTCTTTAATGATTTTTTGTGCAATAGTGTATCCCATTATAATAACCTCCGTTTGTAGAATTACTTATTATCCTGCCGATTGCAAAATAACTATGTTAATTATATAACAATCTGCTGATAATGTAAAGCGGAAATCTTTTGTTTGTTGGTGATTTTTGGATTTTAAAAAACATATTGGGAAAATGTTTCAAAATATATGGTGTTTTATTAATAAAGGTAATGTAAAAAAACAAATTGAATTTTGATGTATGTGATGATATAATAAAGATATATATTATGTTTATTAATAAAAGCTAAGGATAAGAGGTAGATATAGCATGGATATTAGAGAAAATCTTAGAAATATAGCCATAATTGCTCATGTTGACCACGGTAAAACAACTTTGGTTGATCAGCTTCTCAGACAGAGCGGTATTTTTAGAGAGAATGAGAATGTAGAAGAGCGAGTTATGGACTCTAATGATCTTGAAAGAGAAAGAGGAATCACAATTCTTTCAAAGCCAACAGCAGTTATGTATAATGGTATCAAAATTAATATTGTAGATACACCGGGTCACGCTGATTTTGGCGGTGAGGTTGAGCGTATTCTTCAGATGGTTGACGGTGTTGTTTTACTTGTTGATTCATTTGAGGGCTGTATGCCTCAGACTCGTTTTGTTCTTAAAAAAGCTTTGGGACTTGGTAAAAGACCTTTGGTTGTGCTTAATAAAATTGACCGTCCTGGTGCTCGTCCTGAGGAAGTTGTTGATGAGGTTCTCGACCTGTTTATTGAGCTTGGTGCAGATGATGATCAGCTTGAATTTCCTGTAATTTATGCATCAGGCAGAGATGGCTACGCAAGTACCGATTACCACGAAATGGGTACAGATATGAAGCCTTTATTCGATGCAATTATAAATGAAATTCCTGCTCCAAAGGGTGAGCTTGATGCAGGCTTACAGATTCTTGTATCAAATATAGATTCAGACCGTTTTGTAGGTAGAATCGGTGTTGGCAGAGTTGAAAGAGGTTCAGTTAAAAACGGACAGTCTGTTGTTCTTTGTCATACTGACGGTACAACTCAGAATGTAAGAATTGCAAAGCTTTATCAGTTTGAGGGACTTAAAAGAGTTGAATGTGAAACCGCACAGATGGGTGACATCATTTGTATAAGCGGTATTCAGGATATAAATATAGGTGAAACTATCTGTTCAAGCGATTGCGTTGAGCCGTTACCTTTTATTAAAATTGACGAGCCTACCGTTTCAATGAACTTTATTGTAAACAATTCTCCGTTTGCAGGTAGGGAAGGTAAGTTTGTTACTTCTCGTAATCTTCGTGACAGACTTTTTAAAGAAATCGAAACAAATGTAGCTCTTCGTGTAGAAGAAACTGATAGTGCCGATACATTTAAGGTGTCTGGCAGAGGTGAGTTGCATCTTTCTATCCTTATTGAAACAATGCGTCGCCAAAATTATGAATTTCAGGTTTCTCGTCCAGAGGTAATTACAAAGACTATTGACGGCAAGCTTCACGAGCCTATGGAATTTCTTATTATCGAGGTTCCGGATTCATATGTTGGTGCTGTAATGGAAAAGCTTGGCTCAAGAAAAGCAGAGCTTATTAATATGGGTACTCGTGAGGGTGGTACAACTCACATTGAATTCAGAATTCCTGCAAGAGGTCTTATGGGTTATCGTCCGGAGTTCCTTACAGATACAAATGGTAATGGTATTATGAATCATGTGTTTGACGGATACGAGCCATTCAAGGGTGAAATTATTACTCGTCATCAGGGTTCCTTGATTGCATTTGAAACCGGCGAAACTGTAACTTATGGTTTGTATGCGGCACAGGAGAGAGGCAGACTCTTTATTGGTGCAGGCGTACCTGTTTATGAAGGTATGATTGTAGGTGCAAGCCCTAGGGCTGAGGATATTACAGTAAATGTATGTAAGAAAAAGCACATTACAAATACTCGTGCTTCGGGTTCAGACGATGCACTTAAGCTTATACCGCCTACACAGATGTCACTTGAGCAGTGTCTTGAGTTTATTGCAGATGATGAGCTTGTTGAGGTAACACCTGAAAACATCCGTATGCGTAAAAGAATATTATCAAAAGAGCTTCGTATGAAGCAGGCTTTCCGTAAAAAATGAGTTATGTAATTCTTGACCTTGAATGGAATGGGTCGTACAGTAAAAGTCAAAAAAGATATATAAACGAAATAATTGAATTTGGAGCAGTTAAAACTGATGATGATTTTAATATCATAGATAGGTTTTCAATGCTTATTACTCCGCAGATAGGGAAGAAGCTGTGCAATAAAGTTAAAGAGCTTACAAAAATTACTAATGAAGAGCTTGAAGCCTCAGGTGTAACTTTTATGCATGCCGTTTCTAAATTCACTAAATTTTCGCAAGACAGTGTTTTGCTAACTTGGAGTACATCTGATATTCACGCACTTATAGAAAATTACAGCTATTATACGCACGAAATCAGATTGCCATTTTTGAATAAATATTGCAATCTTCAAAAATATTGCGAGCGTTGCTTAGGTACTGAAAATCCTGCCGCACAGCTTGGCTTGGGTACTTGTGCTCAGTTGCTTTCGATTGAGTTTTCAGAGGAGGAACAGCACAGAGCGTTTTCCGATGCAGAGCTTAGTCTTAAATGCCTAAAATATTTTATTTCGGATTACAGTATTGAACCGTTCATAATTGATGCAAGTAAATCTGCTTTTTATGACAGAATTATGTTCAGAAACCATTATATAACCGATATTAATTCTCCTGATATTGATAAAAGTCAGATGATATTCAGTTGTGACGAATGTGGTTGTTTGGCTGAGCAGAAAAGTAAATGGAAGGTGCGAAACAAGCATTTTGCAGCGGATTTTGAATGTCCTGATTGCGGAAAAAAGTTTTCCGGCAGAGTAGCCTTTAAACGAAAATTTGAGGGTGTTATAGTTAAAAAGAAAATCTATGTGCCAAAGCCTGCTCCCAACGCAGAAACACAAAATGAAAATAAAGAAACCGAAGTAAAAAATTAATATAATAATTAACAGCCATTTCTAAATAATAGGTGATATACAATGATTTCTTTATCTCAAAAGATTGATAATCTTATGAATGGAATGGTGGCAGAACATAACGAAAAGGGTTGGACTAATTTTATTAAAGATGGTGCGGTAAACCCTGAAATATATGAACGCACACAACCTAAAATTGTATTTTTTCTAAAAGAAGCTTACTCCAAATCTGATATTGATGTTTGGAGTTTAACTGATTGGCTTAATAATGGAGCCATGACCAGAATGTGGGGAGCGGTTGCTGAATGGACTTATGGAATAAGAAATACAACAGCTACGACAATTCCACAAAAGCCGCATCTTTCTTATGAAGAAAAAACAGCTTTGATTAAATCAATAGCAATTGTAAATGTAAAAAAGAGTAATGGTACTAAAAATTCTAATTATTCAGATTTGATTAATTATGCAAAATCAGATAAAGTCTATCTTAAAAAAGAGTTAGATATACTTTCTCCTGATGTTATTATCTGTGGCAATAATTCCAGTCTTTTAAGGCTGCTATATGGAGCAAAAATTCAAGATGAAAAAGTGACTTCCGATGGACTTATTGATGCTGAATTTATGCGTAATAACGGATTTGCTTTTAACAATAAACAAATCATACTTGATTATTACCACCCTGCAAATCATTATCCTGCAATGCTAAATTATTATACAGTGTGTAGTTTGTATCAGCAGGCTATTAAAATGAAAAGATAATTTTAAAAATGAAAAATCCGAGGTTCACAACATAAAAGTGAATCTCGGATTTTTTGCGTTATAGTAAATGATTCGGTTATAATTGGGTATATTTTTTGAAACTAATAAACTTATAATTTATTCTTATTTCATCGAAGTTGAGTTATTGAGCAGATTTGTGCTGTATAAAAACAGTACTTGCGAATCGGAAAAATCTACATATTGCTCTAAGAGCATTGAATTCATATATCTTAAATCTACCAAAGTTATTTCTGAATAACCCTGTGCCAGAAGCGGCATTAGTGAAGATGCAAAAGAATCTCTGAATACTACAAGCTTCTTTCCGTTATTAACTTTTGGATTACTGATTTTTACAAGAGGCTGATTGCCTGAAAGAAAAAACTCATATGCATCTTTTCCATTGGCTTTTTTTATATCATATACTGCATTAGCTCCTGTAACTTTTAAATTTTCAATAGTGTCATTTGTAAGATATGTGATAGTATCCGGTTCAAAATTTAATGCTGATTGCCCTGCATAAACACCGCTAAAAGGTATATCAAGTTTAAGCTGTGTATAATCATCGGGAATATCCGTGCCCATACATTCTGCTATATAATCAGCTACATCTGCAATTTTTTCTTGCTTCCAATGGCTGTCGGTAAAGTAATAATCATCGGCTGATAACAATTGATTTAAATGTATTGGTGTGCAAAACTGCATATTGTCATACACATATTTTTCAAGCTCTTTAAAATCAATTTTTAAATCCGCAAGATATTCATTTTTATCAGGAATTACTGCAAAATATACATCGTTATCCTGAAAATGCTTTTCTTGCAGTTTGGTAAATAAAGAAATTGCATAATCCAACATTTTAGTATTCATTGGGTATTCAAGTTTTGCAATATGACCATCTTTTACAAAAATATCGTTATTTTCTTTTTGCAAAAGAAGATTTAATCTTGTGTATGCTTTTATACTACGCCATGTGTCACGCATAGGAAAGCGGTCGGTAGTATATTCCTCAAATTTTTTTGCGTAATCGCCTGATTGTACACTTTCCCAAGTAACTTTCGGAGGTTTTGCTAATGACCTTCTTTCGCTTTCCGAATAATCGGGAGTGGGTATAAAGAAACACCAAAAAGAAAAAAACACAATGAATACTGAACATAAAACAACTGATAAATATTTTTGAGTTTTCATTTTATTTCCTCTCTTTTTATTTTATAGAATAATATACAGCACTCGCCTAAAATCTAAAATATAGGAATGGGTTAAATGAACCATCAACCAAATATGCTGTACATATTGCAAGTAACGCTAATAAAACAAAAGGCTCGACCCATTGTGTGATTTTTAGCTTTGCGGCTATTATTTTTGGAATTGGTGTAGAGCCGATTAATGCAAGTAACAGAACAACACAGTAATCTTTTAAATAAAAAATTGCTTCCGGTGAAATCAACGGATAATTTCCAATACCAAACATACCGCCAATATAGCTAAATGCTTCTGTTACCGAACCTGCATTGAAAATAACAAAGCTTATAACAATAAGCAAACAAACATATATCCTACTGATTACTTTTGATTGGTTTAATCGCTTTAATAAAAACATTTTTTCTGCAATTAGTAAAACAGCAAAATAAAGTCCCCATAAAATAAAATTCCACTCTGCACCGTGCCAAAATCCTGTGAGCATCCATACAACAAATATATTTATAAGTAGGCGAGCTTTGCCAATTCGTGAGCCTCCAAGAGGGATGTATACATAATCTCTGAACCACGAGCCTAAAGATATATGCCATCTACGCCAAAACTCTGTTATACTTTTTGATATATACGGATAATTAAAATTCTCAATAAAATCAAATCCAAATAACTTTCCAAGACCAATAGCCATATCGCTGTAGCCTGAAAAATCAAAATAAATATGCAATGAAAAAGCAATAGCGTAAATCCAAAAGTAAATTACACTTTTGTTGTCTGAGCTTTTAAATATTTCGCACAGCTCGCCCAATGTGTTTGCAATTAATATCTTTTTAGAAAGACCTATAATAAAACGACGAACACCGATTGCAGTTTTATCCAAGGTATGCGTACGCTCTTGTAATTGCTTTGCAACATCAGTATAACGAACAATCGGACCTGCAATAAGCTGTGGAAATAATGAAATATATGCCGCTAAATTTATAAAGCTTTTTTGTGCAGGAACATTGCCACGATAAACATCAATGTTGTAGCTTAATAATTGGAAAGTATAAAAGCTTATTCCAATAGGCAAGGTGACTTTTAGCAAAGGAATTGACAGACCTGATAAAGCGTTGATGTTTTCGATAAAAAAGTCAATATATTTGTAATAGGCTAAAAATCCTAAGCTAATTATAACTGAAAAAGTTAAAAACAGTTTTTTGTGTTTGTTGTATTTTTCCATAAGTAATCCAAGCAAATATCCGCAAAAAACTGTTAGCAGCATAAGAACTACAAGTCGAGGTTCACCCCAAGCGTAGAATACCAAACTGCATACAAGCAGAGTAAAGTTTTTTAACTTGCAGGTTGCGACTTTAGATTGCTTAGATGAAGAATTATTATTTTCATTAGATGATGCTTTTGCAAAAAGTCTGCAAGGTAGTTTCTTTGGTGTAATTGCGTAGAGGATTAATACACACGGCAAAAAATAAAACAAAAACGGAATACTTGAAAAAAGCACTTTTTTCTCCTTATAAATCTTTCGGCACAGCAAAAGCCGTGCCGAACATACAAATTATTCTAATGTAATACCGTCTTCTGCAGGAATCATATCATCAGCCGGCTCTTCCATATCGCCGACTAAAGAATTGTCGCCCTCAGCCTGAGACTGTTCAAAACTCTTTGGACACATAAGGAAGAATACCTTGTTGCCTTCGCTTTCAACGATAAGCTCCTCAGCTTCTACGCAAATGTTCCAACGAAGATTTGCAGAATCCTTTAATGTTGTCTTAAATGCCTCTACATCAGCATCAGCAGGAAGCTCAAAAATATAACCAACAAAAGCAATAGAGCTCATCATTGGTGCAAACATTACGCCCTCTTTAAAGCCTTTGATTTCTGCGTTATCAAAACCACTGAGTAATCCTTCTTCAACAACTGTTGCACCGCCTGCAAATTCGATTACTTCATTAGTTAATAAACGGTCAGCAATTTCCTGAGCGGTGCCTTTAGAGTCAGCCTTAAAATCAGCTAAAAGCTTTTCACCAACAGTATTAGCTTCTGCAGTAGCATCTTCTTTAGCTGTTGTTGTAGTTTCTGCAGTGGTTGTTGTAGTGTTTTCATTTGTGCTGCCTTCGTTACCGTTACAACCTGCCATTGACATCATCATAAGAATTGCTACTGAAAGTGCGATAATCTTTTTCATTTTTCATTCTCCTTAGTTACTGTAATTTTAGAATTTTCGTATTTGAGAGCAATTTTTTCGATACCTTTTTTATCAAAAATACGCATTTCATATATGCCGTCAGCTTCATATGGATTAATTTCCCACCAAATCATTTTTGAAGAAGAAAGGGTAATTTCATTTGAGTGGGTTGAACCATCAACACTAATAAATCCGTGTGAAACTGTTACCTTTGTGTTGTGTGAAACCTTTAGTTCTATCGGAATAGAAATTGAGGAAGAAACAGCTCTGCCGGCAACAGACGAGGTGTCGTAAAACACAATGCTGTCGGTAAGCTTTTGTCCGTTTATAACGATATTACTTTGATTGTTCATAACAAAACCCGATACGATCAAAATAAAACAAGCCGCAATCGTACCTGTTAAGTAAAGGATTTTGTTTGGGCGTTTTTGAGATTTTGTTATCTTTTGACGCAAATCAGCCGGTGCTTTTATGTTACGGTAAGCGGCAATTTCTTTATCAGTAAACATCGTTTTACTCCTTCCTTAATGTTTTCAGCATATCTCTTGCACGAGATAATCTCATTTTGGTAGCCGAAATTGATATTTTAAGAATATCGGCAGTTTCTTCAATCGTAAATCCCTCCAATGAATGAAGTATAACTACATCTTTATATATAGCTGGTAATTGAGCAATCAACGAAAGCAGGTCGTTTAATGAATCCTGATTTTCTGCGGCAACATCATATGCATCTTCAATAGGTACATAAACTCTGATTTTTTGTTTCCTTGATAAATCAGTACAGCAGTTAATTGTTGTACGCAAAAGCCAAGCCTTTTCATGATTACTGTCATCAAAATCAGGTTGTGAGGTAAGGTATTTCATAAAAACATCTTGAACAATATCTTGTGCATCAGCATCGTTGCCAAGGCGAGCTAAAGCTACTCTGTAAATCATATCACCATATTTTGAAAATGCTTTATCAATATTCGGTTTTCTAGGTTTAAAAAGGTGCAATTTTAAGCCCTCCTATAATTAAAACGAATAATTACCGTGTAAAGTCACAAAA
This sequence comes from Ruminococcus sp., assembly GCA_036310085.1. GTDB lineage: Bacteria > Bacillota > Clostridia > Oscillospirales > Acutalibacteraceae > Ruminococcoides. The sequence goes on along the minus strand of JAXJSN010000019.1, from coordinate 766 downwards.
ATTTTAAAATTTTTTAGAGAAAACTCAATTTTTATAATTATACTATTTTGTTAATATCAAAACTATAAGTTATTGTTAATATTCAATAAATATTTTAAATCAACAGTCCTTTATAGTCAATATATTATTGGCAAATATTAGTAAATATATTAGTAACGAAATTATAATTTAAACTAAATGTTTTTGAGGTGTATAAAGGCTTTTTAGTAAAGCTTAAATGTATTTTTTTAAAAAAATAAGAGGATATTTCAAATGGAATACCCCCTTAGTGTTAATTATTCAACTTTTAATATTTTAGTGTAAAAGCTTAAACTAAATCTGCAAGCATCATCTGAATGTATGTAACATCGTTGATATTAATCATACCATCATTATTTACATCTGCAACTGCTTGCTGGCAGTCTGTAAGTGTTGTAATACCTGCAAGAGCCTTTGCAAGAGCTGTTGCATCACGAACAGTTAAACGTCCATCAAAATCAATGTCTGCAAATTCGTGGGTATGCTCAGGGATTTCTTCATATGAATCATATAAAGGAGAGTTGCTGTAAACCTTTTCGGTTGTAGTGCAATCTTTATAGCCGCAGTAAATCTTATCACCAGCAAGTACAGGGCAAGCATCTGTGCCGATTTTTTGACCAAAAGCTTCGCCTAAAAGGTAAGCAACCTCGCCGCTTGCAAACTGCTCAGAAGTTTTTCCACCATCTTCAGTTTCTTCGTCAGCTAAGTAGTAACTGTTTGTGATAGTGCCTTGGTTTATGCCTACAAT
>JAXJSN010000018.1:0-34047 GCA_036310085.1 Ruminococcus sp. | reverse complement strand
TGCTTAATGCTGCTCGGTTCCCCGCCTGACATGATTCACAGACCCCAATCGTACAGGGCCTGCCGCTCACTTAATTGCACGCACTTGATAGCTTGCAATTCTTGTATATTATAACACATCATTTTCATAAAATCAATACTTTTTTTATTTTTTTTGTTACAGATAGGTTATTTTTTACATAAATCTATATTTTTGCAACAACAACCTCCCTATTCAATCACAATTTATAGTTATTTAAAGTTTAAAAATAACTTTTGCTATAAAAATTAGTAGGAGCAAGAAATCTTGCCCCTGCTAATTTTATATATAACTATATTTAGTAATTTACACATATAATACTAACTACATTTCAAGCCAAACAATATCGCCGTCAGTTGCAAGATTATCTATTCCGTACATAAATAGAATTTGCTCGGGATTTTCTTTTTCGATTATTGTTGACATTTTATCTTTATAATAACGCATATCAACCATAATTACCTTGCTATAATTTTCAGCAAGAAAAGGTGCTATGCTATGCGAAAAGCTATCCTTAATCATAAGTATAGTTCCGCCGGTTGCATTTGTATTTGTAATTTCGGTCAAAGCGTGGTTACCATCAACAAACACAGGATATTTATCATCATTTTTAAGGTGGTCATAAAAATACATTGTATTGTATTCCGTTGTGTTTAACCCCTCGGTAATTTTTACGCTGATATTATCCTCTGTATTATTTGGATTTTTCCATACCTCAATTTTATCAGGCTGAGTATTCCAGAAACCGCTTGTTGAAAAGGTTGTACCATAAAAATTGTCGTATTGTTCAATTTTAAAATTTTTCTTTTCAACCGCATTAATTCCAAGCTGTTTGCAAAGCTCCATATACCCAACATATGCTCCTGAGGTTGTCCAATGGTGATCAGTCTTATAATAAAGCTGATTTCCGCTGCTATGTTCATTTTTAAATGCAGAACGCAAATCTACAAATGATATTTTATTATTCGCAAGCTTTTTTGAAATGTTGTCAAAATAGCTGTCATCATTATAACTATTATGAATAGTCGGAAGAACATCATTTGCAACATAGCCTGTTGACGGCACAAGCATCATTGACACAGGTACAGTACATTTAGAAGCAAAGTCGCAGATTACATCTATATTTTTATCAAGATTATTTTCAGCAGAAACAGGTTTATTTATAAGATAACCATTGTTGCAGTTATAAACACCATTTGCACCATTGTTACCTGTATAAAGTGAATAGTACGCATTAAAACCTACCCACATATCTCGGCTTGGGAATTGGTCGGCAAAAAACGACTCAAAATCTGTTCCAAATTCACCGCTGGTCACTTTGTCTAACGAAACCTCAGGAAATTCTTGCAAATAACGCTTTTCGTTTGAGCTGTAATCGCTCTTTGGTGCAAAAATAAACCATATACCCATACCGAATATAAAAATCAAAAATACTACCATAGGAAGATAGTTTTGAAATCCGTTATTTTCTTTTACAGAACTCATAGTTTATCCTTTCTATCCTACCGCTTTTTACAGCGATAAGATTTTTTAAAATCTAAAGTAAAGAAATGGATTGTAACTTTGGTCAACAAGACTTGCCGTACTAATTGCAAGAATTACTATGCAAAACAGTGTTTCGGGTAGCCATATCCATTTTGTATCCTTAACCTTTACATAAAGCTTTGCCGCAAGTGGAGTACTGGAAACAGCGGCAGCCAAAAGCACCGGTAAATAGCTTAAAGTAAGATTTAAGGCTTCTTCACTGCAAATTCCGTTTCCGAAATTAAACAGATTTACAATAAAATTACCTAGCTGAGACATATCTGTAAAATAGAAAAGTCCCCAGCCGATTATTACAATAAATATTGTATATAGATGTTGCAGTACTGATGGTAGCTTGTCCAAAAGCTTTTTTAGCACGAACTTTTCAAGAATTAACAGAACACCATAATAAAGACCCCACAAAAGGAAGTTCCAAGATGCACCGTGCCACAAACCAGTAAGACCCCACACGATAATCAGGTTAAGAACTTGTCTTTTTGCACCCTTACGATTGCCGCCAAGAGGAATGTAAACATATTCCTTAAACCAAGTTGAGAGAGAAATATGCCATCTTCTCCAAAATTCTGTAATTGATTTTGAAATATACGGATAATTAAAGTTTTTAAGAAATTCAAATCCAAGCATATTACCCAGACCGCAAGCCATATCGGAATATCCTGAAAAGTCAAAATACAGCTGAAACGAATAAGCAATCATTCCAATCCATGTTCCTACGACTCCGTTAGGAGCTACTGCAGAAAACATCGCCTCGGTAAGATTTCCCATTTGATTTGCAATAAGAACCTTTTTACCTAAGCCAACCATAAACAGCTTTACACCTTTATTAAACTGAGAAACTGTTTCTTTGCGATGCTCAAGCTGATATGCAACATCACGGTATCTTACAATTGGTCCGGCAATAAGCTGTGGAAAGAGTGCTACATATGTACCAAAGTTTATAAAGCTTTTTGACACCGGAGCATCATCACGATAAACATCAATTACATAGCTCATTGTCTGGAAAGTGTAGAAGCTAATGCCGATAGGCAGACTGATTTCAAGCTCAGGAATGTTAAGAAACGGTAGCATATTAAGCGTTTCGGTAATCATTCCCGTATATTTAAATACCGCAAGCACGGCAATATCAATTATGCAGGTAAGTACTAATGAAAGATTTTTCTTTTTTTGGTCGTTGCGAAACTTATCTACAAAATAACCGCCCAAATAGTTGATAAAAATATTAGCAACCATCATCAGAACAAGCACAGGCTCGCCCCAACCATAAAAAAGTAAGTTAATAAAGAAAAGAAAAATGTTGCGTTCCTTTCGTGGAACAATGTAATAAATAAGTAGCGTAATAGGAAGATACGCAAACAAAAAAACAAGGCTTGAAAATACCAAGCTACCCCTCCGTCCGTAATTTTTTACTTCCTATATTTTATCTTATTTTACATTTAAGGTCAACAAACAAATATATCAACTTTTTTATTAATCAAGCTCTTTAAATTGGTATTCTCGTGTAAATTCCTTTGTTTTATTATTACGCAAAACAGAACTCTGATGACAACTAAGTACATTTGTAATTGCGTCAAGACTTATCCATATTTCATTATCACTTTCTTTTTGACTTTCATCAAAAACAAGCTCCAATCCAATATGCAGATGGCTTTCTGTTATTCCGTTTGTATTTTCAGTTGTGCTATAACCTGTTCTACCCACATAGCCTATAACATCACCTGCAGTTACTAAATCGCCCTCCTTTAAGTTTTCGGCATATGGTCTGTTCTGCCTAAGATGTGCATAATACCAATATCGCTTACTAGCCAAAGAACGAATCCCTATTCTCCAACCGCCATACATATTCCAACCCATACATTCAACCACTCCTGATTCAACGGCAACAACAGGAGTACCTACAGCCGCCATAAGGTCGTGTCCTAGATGCGGTCTTGTATATCCGTAGGTACGCACTGCACCAAAATCGTTATAACAAGAATACGGAAAAGTTTTTGCAATTGGCAGATACCACCTTACGCCATATTTTTGTTCAGTCTTCTTCTCTGCTGTTTCCTCTTCGTATTTACCAACCATTCCACCTATAGCGGCACCATAAGCCTGACTATAATATTTATAGTACTGCATTTTTGAAGTTATTTCTTCTACGCTTTCACCATTTTTCACTCTATTATAAAAATCGGTCATATTGCTGTATTTATATTTTTTAAAATCGCCGCCATATTTTGCCCCGAGATATGCAAGCAAGGTAACGCAATCAATATGAACATCCTCTTGCTCGCTTTTTATATCAAGCTCTACCGCTTCTCTGAGTGCTTTTTCAGTGACATTAAATTCAACATATTTTATGTAGCTTTCACGCTTTTCATCAGTACCCCCTACCTGCGTCATAATTGAAATTGCTATAACTAAAAATCCCATAAATACACTGACTGTATTCTTTATTTTTCGAGAAACAGCCTGATTACGCTGATATACTGAGGCTTTATTATATGATGATGTCTGTATAAATTGCGTGTTAAAGAATTTATATTTATTATTTTTCAATCATAATCACCTGATTATGTATATGAAAAATAACCGCCCTGTATTCACATACAGAGCGGTATAGAGATAAAATTATTCTTTATTATCGTGCTTGTCAATCATACATTCAACAAGTACAGCTTTTTGAGCGTGAAGACGGTTTTCAGCCTCTTCAAAAATTTCATCAGCGTGAGCCTCAAATACATCAGCAGTAATTTCTTCGCCACGATGAGCAGGCAAGCAATGAAGTACCATACACTCAGGATTTGTAACAGCCATAAGCTCCTCATTTACCTGATAGCCCTCAAATGCGGCTTCACGGATTTTCTTTTCTTCTTCCTGACCCATTGATGCCCATACATCTGTATAAACAACATCTGCATTCTTTGCAGCTTCCTTAGGGTCACGAACAATTTCAAACTTATCGCCAAACTGAGCAGCAAAATCAAGGATGTGCTGAGGTGGCATATAACCCTCAGGACAAGCAGCAGAAAAGCTCATACCTGTTCTTAACGCACCTACGATAAGAGAATTCATCATATTGTTACCATCACCGATAAAGCACATTTTAAGACCCTCAAGCTTACCCTTAAACTCACGGATAGTCATAAGGTCAGCAAGAACCTGACAAGGGTGGCAATAATCAGTAAGTCCGTTAATAATCGGAATAGAACCGTACTCTGCAAGAGCCTCTACCTCGCTCTGCTCAAAAGTACGAATCATAATTGCATCAAGGAAGCGTGAAAGAACACGAGCTGTATCCTCAACCGGCTCACCTCTGCCAATCTGAAGGTCGTTAGATGAGAGGAAAAGCGGATAACCGCCAAGCTGTGTCATACCAACCTCGAATGATACTCTTGTACGAGTACTTGACTTTTCAAAAATCATACCGAGTGTTTTGCCCTTTAAGAGCTTATGCTCAATACCGTGCTTTTGCTCATATTTAAGCTGGTCAGCAAGGTTGAGAGTATTCATAATCTCTTCTGTTGACCAGTCTTCAAGCTTTAATAAATGTTTCATTTTATTTATTCTCCTTTATAGTTTTTGTAAGTATATCAACTGCCTGATCAATTTCTTCTATTGTAATTGTAAGTGGTGGCAACATTCTGAGTAGGGTTTTTGCAGTAATTATAAGCAAACCGTTTTCAACGCACTTTACTGCAATATCGTGAGCTTCTCCGCTTTCAAGCTCCATACCAACCATAAGACCCATTCTGCGTACACTTTTTATGCCGTCAATTGCAAGAAGCTTTTCTTCAAGGTAGCGTCCCTTTTCTTCAACAGAAGCAAGAAAATCTTCATTTGCAACAGTATCAACAACATAGTTTGCACCTGCACAAACAACAGGATTTGCACCAAATGTTGTTCCGTGGGTTGAAGGAGTCATAACGCTTGCAAGCTTTTCATTACACATACAAACACCAATAGGAAGACCACCGCCAAGACCCTTTGCAACAGTCATAAGGTCAGGTATAAAATTATAATTTTGGTGTGCAAACAGCTTGCCTGTTCTGCCAACACCTGTCTGAACCTCGTCAACAATAACGAGTATATCATTTGCATTACAATAATCTACAAGAGCAGATACATATTTCTTATCAAGAATATTCACACCACCCTCGCCCTGAATCAATTCAACCATAACTGCACAGGTTTTATCAGTTACAGCATTTTTCAAAGCATCAAGGTCGCCTGCTTCAACATACTTAAATCCCTCGGTAAACGGGAAAAAGTAATTATGGAAAACATCCTGACCTGTAGCAGACAAAGTAGTAACAGTTCTGCCGTGGAAAGAATTTACAAGAGTAATTATCTCATTTCTGTTGTTGCCATACTTATCAAAGCTATATTTTCTTGCTATTTTTATTGCACATTCATTAGCTTCTGCACCACTATTACCAAAGCAAACCTTTGCAAGACCTGTGAGTGTACACAGCTTTTCGGCAAGGTCACTAGCCTGAGATGAATAAAAATAGTTAGACATATGCTGAATAGTAGCCGCCTGATCTGTAACAGCCTTTGTCCAACCCTCGTCACAATAACCAAGGCTATTTACACCGATACCGGAAGATACATCTATATATTTTTTGCCGTCTTCGTCATAGGCAGTAGCACCTTTACCGCTTTTAAGTGCCACATCATATCTGCCGTAAGTATGCATTATGTACTTTAAATCTTTTTCTTTTGTATTCATTGTCTGTCACTCCTTTGCAAATTAATCAGAATTGGGATGATTATAGGAATAAACGAAAATATCCCCTCTTTTTTCAAAACCGAAATTTCTCCAAAAGTTTTGTCCTGTTTCGTTATTCTGATAACAGAAAATATGAGTTTTGTCAATTCCGTCAGCCTTAATACCCTCAATTGCTCTTTGGGCAAGCCCCTGACCGATTTTATGTCGTCTATACTCAGGTAACACCGCCATATGATGAATAAAACCTCGTCTGCCGTCGTGTCCTGCTAAAACTGTACCCACGATTTTACCATCAACAACAGCCACTTGACTCATTCCGGAATTTCGGTTGAGATAACGCTCTATCTGAGATTTTTCATCAGCCTCTGATAAAGCACGCTTTGTAGTAATCTGCCACATTGCATACACTTCTTCGTAATCCTCGATTGTCATACTTCTGTATATAATATTATTAAAAACTTCATTCATTTTGGTGTCACCTCGGTTTATATGATTTATACTTAATTAATATAAATTAAGAACTTTTACTAATATGTATCTCCATTTATAAAGGAGGGTTTTTAATCATCACTTTTATTAATCTTTAAATTAATAAAACATTGTTCCTATACCCTCGTCGCTAAAGAGCTCAAGAAGAATAGAATGTTCAAGTCTGCCGTCAATTATATGTGCTCTGTTTACGCCACTGCGTACAGCTTCTACGCAACAATCAATCTTAGGAATCATACCGCCCTTAATAATTCCGTCACGCTTAAGCATTGGAACTTCGCTTACATTTACTACAGAAATTAATGAGTCCTCATCATTTACATCTCTTAAAAGGCCACGAATATCAGTCATAAGAATAAGCTTTTTAGCACCAAGCTTTGCCGCAATGTGAGCTGCCGCAATGTCAGCATTTACATTATACACTTTGCCGTCATAACCACCTGCAACAGTTGCAACAATAGGAATGTAACCATTACTCATAGCAGTTTTGATTGGCTCCGGATTAACCTCAGTAATCTCACCTACATAGCCTAAATCGCCATTAGTAACAAGCTTTTCAGCCATTAACATTCTGCCGTCAAGACCGCAAAGACCTACAGCATTACCGCCGTGACTCTCTAAAAGCTGAACAAGGTTTTTATTTACCTTACCTGCAAGCACCATTTGAACGATATCAATTGTTTCTTCATCGGTAACACGCATACCGTTTTCAAATTTACTTTCCTTACCTACAGCTTTGAGCATAGCATTAATTTCAGGGCCACCGCCGTGAACAAGCACTACATTTATACCTACAAGCTGCATAAGCACAAGGTCGCTCATTACGGCAGATTTTAAATCCTCATTAATCATAGCATTTCCGCCATACTTTACTACGATTGTTTCGCCTGTATATTTTTTTATGTACGGCATAGCCTGTATAAGGACTTTTGCTCTTTTAGATGTATCCATTTATATCAACTCCGAATAGTTGGTAATTTTTTATTTATTATGTTCTGTAATCGCCATTAATTTTTACATAATCATAAGTAAGGTCGCAACCGTATGCTTCTGCCTGACCCTCACCATCATTAAGACCAACAAGAATATTAATCTCTTTTTCAAGTAAAATTTCCTTTGCTTTTTCCTCGGAAAATTCAACTCCTGCTCCGTTTTTACAAACAAGAATTTCTCCCTTGTCAGACTTAAATGAAACATCAACCTTAGTTACATCAACATCTGCACCGCTATAACCAATAGCACAAAGCACTCGACCCCAGTTTGCATCTGCACCAAACATTGCAGATTTTAAAAGGCTTGAACAAATAATACTCTTAGAAACCATAACGGCATCTTTCTTTGTTTTTGCACCATCAACTGTGCAGACAAGAAGCTTTGTTGCACCCTCACCGTCGCCTGCAAGCTTTTTAGCTAAAGCCTTGAAAGCCGCTGTAAGACCACTTACAAATACTTTATAATCCTCATTCTTTTCGGTAATAATTTCGTTACCTGCAAGACCCGAAGCCATAATTGCAAGTGTGTCGTTAGTTGAAGTATCACCGTCAACACTTACCATATTGTAGCTATCTTCAACAGCCTCACGCAAAGCTTCTTCAAGCATTTCGGCAGAAACAGCCGCATCGGTTGTAACAAAAGAAAGCATTGTACCCATATTAATATGAATCATACCGCTACCCTTTGCAATACCGCCGATTGTTACTTTTTTGCCGCCAAGAGTCATTTCCATAGCCATTTCTTTTTTGACTGTATCTGTAGTCATAATTGCCTCAGCCGCATTTGTGCCGCCCTCTTTTGAAAGCTTACCTTTCATCATAGCCGCACCCTTTATTACAGGCTCAATTGGCAAAGGCTGACCAATTACACCTGTTGATGCAACAATTACATCATCAGGATTGATTGAAAGTGTTTCAGCCGCAATAAGGCACATTCTTTCAGCAACAGTGATTCCGTCAGCGTTGCAAGTATTTGCGTTACCTGAATTTACAATTACAGCCTGAGCAACACCATTTGAAAGATGTTTTTTAGTAACCTCAATTGTTGAGCTTTTAACAAGATTTTTTGTATATACAGCCGCCGCAGTACAAGGCTTTTCGCAATAAATAAGTGCAAGGTCACGCTTTGTTGTATTTGACGGCTTTATTGAAACACAAACGCCCTGAGCTGTAAAGCCCATAGGAGAAGTAACTGTGCCATCTATAAATTTAAAATTCTGCATAATATCACATCCGTTTATTTAGTGAATATGTGGTTAATCAGTTGATATCAAACACTTAAACCTTTTTTGTCTGACAAAAACTAAAAGTTTCGGTCCTGCCTTGACAATAAGGTTTTTTACAATTCCTTTATTAACGGAATTGTAGTTATTATCATCAAGTTAAAGGGCGTTGCTCAAAATCCTCCTTTATAAAAGGAGGTGGCACGGCTTGCCGTGACGGAGGATTGTAAGGAATTTGCAGAGTATTTTATTTGTTATCTCAATGTAAGCAATAATATTTTCGTTTATTCCTTTGCTATAACATCTGTTATCTTTTTTCAATCCTCAGTCAGCTTCGCTGACAGCTCCTTTAATAAAGGAGCCTTTTTAGGTTTTTCAACCATTGACCCGATAAACTTTTAGATTCGCTCTGACTAACCATCTGCTTAATTATCATTAAAATGCAGGTGGAACAATTGTCAAACCTGTATTTTCGTCAAGGTCAAAAATAATATTCATATTCTGAACAGCCTGTCCTGCCGCACCCTTTACCATATTATCAATAGCGGCACAAGCTACAAGCTTATTTGCACGCTTATCATGGTGAATTGAAACATCACAGAAATTAGAATATTTTATATTATGAATATCGGCACACTTGCCGTCATCAAGAAGTCTTACGAAAAACTCATCCTTGTAGTAGTCCTCATAAGCTTTTCTTATCTGCTCAAAAGTAACGCCTTCTTTAATATCGGCATAAACAGTAGCTAAAATACCACGATTTACCGGAAGAAGATGCGGAACAAAGGTAATTGTCACCTTTTCGCCTGAAAGCTTAGACAATGTCTGCTCAATCTCAGGTGTATGACGATGACTTGCTACCTTGTAAGCATGAAAACCTTCGTTAAGCTCAGGAAAATGTGTTCCCTGACTTGGCTTTCTGCCAGCACCTGTAACACCACTCTTGCAGTCACAGATAATACCCTTTGTTTCAATAAGTCCATTTACAATTGCCGGAGCAATTGCAAGCGGAGAACAAGTTGTATAGCAACCTGGATTTGCAACAAGCTTTTTACCCTTAATCTTATCTCTGAAAAATTCAGGCAAGCCGTAAACTGCCTGCTTATGAAGCTCTTTATCAAGGAAAGTACCGCCGTACCATTCGGTGTACTCCTCCTCGCTTTCAAGTCTGAAATCTGCACCAAGGTCAATAAAAGCCTTGCCTGAGCTTATACATTTTTCGGCAAGCTCCTGTGAAAGTCCGTGAGGAAGAGCCGCGAAAATTACATCACTTTTCTCTACAACAGCATCGCTGTTTTCGCAAACCATATCATTTAAAAACGCATATGCAGGATATACATCGCTAATTTTTTCACCCTCAAATGAAACTGAGCTGATAGCCGCAATTTCTGCCTGAGGATGTGAAGTAATAAGTCTTACAAGCTCTGCACCTGCATAGCCTGTTGCACCTACTATACCTACTTTTATCATTATATATTCAATCCTTTAAATTATATTAATTATTTCTTTTACTCTCTGAGCCTGAGCCTTTACATTTTCAGATGCAGGACCACCGAATACAGTTCTCTCATTTGTACACTTTTCAAGAGAAATAGCCTGATATACATCTTCTGTAAATACATCGCAAACCTTTTTGTATTCATCCATAGGAAGACTTTCAAGGTCTGTACCAAGCTCAATACATCTTGCTACAAGCTCACCTGTTGCCTTGTAAGCATCACGGAACGGAACACCATTCTTTGTAAGCCAGTCAGCAACATCGGTAGCGTTAATAAATCCGCCTGCCGCTGCCTTTCTCATATTTTGAGGAATAACTCTCATTGTATCGAGCATAGGAGTAAACGCAGTAAGGCACATTTTTACGGTATCAACCGCATCAAAAATAGCTTCTTTATCTTCCTGCATATCCTTGTTATATGCAAGAGCGATACCCTTCATAACTGTAAGTAAAGTCATAGTATCGCCAAAAACTCTGCCGCTTTTACCTCTTACAAGCTCTGCAATATCAGGATTCTTTTTCTGAGGCATAATTGATGAGCCTGTTGAAAAAGCGTCATCAAGTTCAATAAACTTAAATTCCCAGCTACACCACATTATAATTTCTTCTGAAAATCTTGAAAGGTGAACCATAATTATTGAAAGCACCGAAGCAAATTCAATGCAGAAATCTCTGTCAGATACACCGTCAAGAGAATTGTTTGTAATTCTGTCAAAACCTAAAAGTTCTGCAGTAATTGTTCTGTCGATAGGATAAGTTGTACCTGCTAACGCACAAGAGCCGAGTGGCATTTCATCCATTCTTTTAAGGCAATCTTCAAGACGAGAAACATCACGAAGAAGCATTTCACCATACGCTAAAAGGTGATGACCGAATGTTATAGGCTGTGCACGCTGAAGATGAGTATAGCCCGGCATAACTGTACCGCAATACTGCTCTGCTTTATCTGCAATTACAGCAATAAGGTCTTTTACAAGATTCTTAACATTTACAACCTCTTTTTTAAGATAAAGCTTTGTATCAAGTGCAACCTGATCGTTACGGCTTCTTGATGTATGAAGTCTTTTGCCGTTGTCGCCAATTCTCTTTGTTAGCTCACCCTCGATAAATGTATGAATATCCTCTGCCTCCATATCAATTACAAGAGCACCGCTTTCGATATCTGCAAGAATACCTTTTAATCCCTGAACAATATCAGCTGAATCTTCTTCTTTAATTATTCCGCATCTGCCAAGCATTGTTGCGTGAGCAATACTGCCCTCTATATCTTCTCTATACATTCTGCTGTCGAATGAAATTGAACTGTTAAAATCATTAGTAGTCTTAGATAATTCTTTTTTAAAACGGCCTTTCCATAGCTGCATAAAATCACCTCATAAAAAATAAATAGTAAATTGTACGCTTTTAAGTACCAATCAAATTTGATACACAAAAGCCTGCAATAAGCGAGTGCCTTGCACGCATTTCGTGCAGATAGCATCATACAATTCATCACTTCTACACCCGAGCGTTGCCAAGTAATTTTCTATTAAAGTCAATATACGAGTGCCTCACACGCATTTTGTGCAAACGGCAATTGTTTAAAATTATTATTATATCAAACACAAGTAGGCAACCGTATAATATTTAATCAAAAGTTAAATAAGCCTCCTTTACAAAAGGAGGTGTCACGGCTTGCCGTGACGGAGGATTGCAAGGTTTGTGCATACTTTTTTCAATCCTCAGTCAGCTTTGCTGACAGCTCCATTGATAAAGGAACCTTTTAGAGTAAACATATAATTGTATATGAATATTTCCCTAAAACAGGATTATAAAGCTTTTTTAAAGTAAAATCAGCTACCCATAAAAACACTTTTCGGGGCAAGGAATATCCTTGCCCCTTATAATGCAAAAATTCAGCAATAAAATTACTTAATAAGACCCTTCTTAGCACGAACCTGAATTGGAAGACCAAAGAGATTGATAAAGCCTTCACTGTCGTTCTGGTTGTAAACCTCATCCTCATCAAATGTAGCAATTTCTTCATCATAGAGTGAGTATGGGCTTGTAACGCCTGCATCAATGATGTTGCCCTTATAGAGCTTAAGCTTAACATCACCTGTTACATATTCCTGAGTGCTGTCAACAAATGCAGATAAAGCCTCACGCAATGGTGTATACCACTTACCATCATATACAAGGTCTGCAAATGTATTTGAAAGGTTAAGCTTGTAGTGAAGTGTGTCCTTATCAAGGCAGATTTCCTCAAGCTTCTTGTGAGCTGCGTAGAGGATTGTACCACCCGGAGTCTCGTAAACGCCACGAGCCTTCATACCTACAAGACGGTTTTCAACGATATCTGTAATACCTACACCGTTTCTGCCGCCGATTTCATTAAGCTTTTTAACAAGCTCAACAGATCCGATTTCTTCACCATTAAGCTTTACAGGGATACCCTTTTCAAATGAAATAGTAATATATTCTGCTTTATCAGGAGCCTGCTCAGGAGAAACACCAAGTTCAAGGAAGCCTTCCTTGTTGTAAAGTGGCTCATTTGCAGGATCCTCAAGATCAAGACCCTCGTGGCTAAGGTGCCAAAGGTTCTTGTCCTTTGAATAGTTTGTTTCACGGCTGATCTTGAGTGGAATACCCATTTTCTCAGCATAAGCAATTTCGTCTTCACGAGATTTGAACTCCCAAGTTCTCCAAGGAGCAATAATCTTCATATCAGGAGCATAAGCCTTAATAGCAAGCTCAAAACGAACCTGGTCGTTACCCTTACCTGTGCAACCGTGGCAAATAGCGTCTGCACCCTCTGCCTTTGCAATTTCAACAATTCTCTTTGCAATAATAGGACGAGCAAAAGATGTACCGAGAAGATACTTACCCTCGTAAACAGCACCTGCTTTGAGTGTTGGGAATACATATTCTTCAACAAATTCCTTGTTAAGATCCTCAACATAAAGCTTTGAAGCACCTGTTTTGATAGCCTTTTCCTCAAGACCGTCAAGCTCTGTACCCTGTCCAACATCACCTGATACAGCAATTACTTCACAATTATCATAGTTCTCTTTAAGCCAAGGGATAATGATAGATGTATCAAGACCGCCTGAATATGCAAGAACAACCTTTTTAATTTTGTTATCAGCCATTGTAAATTCCTCCGATTGATAAAACTTAAATTTGTGTTACTATTACATTATACACTTGATTATGAAAAAATCAAGTGTTTTTTGAATAATTATTCAAATTTTCTGAAATTTGTTAAATTAAATAAAAAATATGCCGATAAAGAATAAAAATGAAGTCCAATCATTACTTTTTAAGTGTATACAAGGCTTAATTTCCGTTATTTTGACATAAAATGCATATATTCAAATAAAATGAATATTTATAATTATTCATTTGTTTATGCATATTATGAATATTATTCATTTTATATTCAGTATAGCCTACAAAACAATTTTATGATATAATAAAATCTAAAGCATAAATATATATTACCGTTACTAATGAAAGGATGATTATTATGTCACTATTTAAAGAAATCAGCGCAAAAGAAATCACAGAAAATCCATTTAAGCTTATAGGCGATGACTGGGCTTTGGTAACAAGCGGAAACGAAGAAAAGTTCAACACAATGACTATCAGCTGGGGCGGCACAGGTATTATGTGGGGCAAACCGGTTGCTTTTACATTTATTCGCCCTCAAAGATATACATTTGAGTTTATTGAGAACAACGGCTATTATTCAATGAGCTTTTTTGATGAAAAATACCGTGATGCTCTTAAGCTTTGCGGAACAAAAAGCGGCAGAGATATTGATAAAGTAGCTCAGACAGGACTTACTCCTGCTTTTACCGAAGACGGTATTCCTTATTTTAAAGAAGCAAAGCTTGTGCTTATTTGCAAAAAGCTTTATGCTCAGGAGCTTAACGAAAGCAGCATTATTGATAACGAAGCTGTAGCTAAATGGTACAACAACGATTATCATAAAATGTATATCAGCGAAATTACAAAGGTTTTAATTGCTGACTAAAGATTAATAACTGCACAAAAATAACGGAGCTGTCAAACTTGAAATTGCACAGCTCCGTTTATTTTTACTATTTTATTTACACTTACATATTGTCATCATATATAGCACGACAACCACCGATAAATTTTGGACGGGTGCGTGCGGCAAGCAAAATTGCGTTGCCGATATGGTCAACTGAAAGTATTACAGGAACAGCAACTCTTTTAAGGTGCATTCCAATAAGAGTTCCGCCTATATCAAGACCTGCATCTGCTTTAATTTCCTCTACAGCAACAGGATTTTTAAAGGTATTGTAAGCAGTTGTTGCAAATGATCCGCCTGCCTTTGGCTGAGGGACTACATTCACAATCTCTGTATTACTTACGGCATCTTTTTCAACAATAATCGCTCTGTTAAGATGTTCACAGCATTGAGCCGCAAGGTAAATTCCTTTATCTTCAAGCACCTCATAAACTCCCTTAAAAACAGCCTGAGCAGTTTCAAGACTTGAATTTTTACCAATTGTACCGCCTGCAACCTCACTAGACGAACAACCTATAACCATAATATCGCCTTTTTTAAGCTTAGCCTGCTCGCAAAGCTCTGCTGTAGCAGTTTTAGCTTGTTCATAAATTTTATTAAGCATAATCCTCATCTCCTGCGAGTGCCTCGCACGCAATTCGTACAGACACTTCCTTGTAACTCTGTATTTGTACACTTGAATAAAACCAAGCAACTTATTTAGAATAAAATTATTGTACCACTAAATACCATTATATTCAATACTATCTGCAATTTTCGCTCCGCTTTGTTTTTCTTTTCTATATACTGATGGGCTAACTCCTCGATACTTTTTGAATAGCTTTGAAAAATACAACTGGTCGGTAATTCCTACTGAGTAAGCAACCGTTTTTATTGTATGATTACTCGCCATAAGCATTGTAGAAGCTTTGGCAATTCTACATCTGTTAATATATTCCTGAACAGACATACCAACTTCATTCTTAAAAAGTCTGAATAGATATGTTCTGTCAAGCTTTACAAATTCAGTAACCTTTTTAACTGTACAATCCTCCGAGGTAAAATTATTCTCTATAAACTCTCTGGCAATCAAAGCATAATTATTTGATATTTTATTTTCCTTAGGAAAATACTGTATATAGTAAGACAGCAACTCAAAAAGCTTTGCGTTGGAGCGGCATTTTTCATAAAGCTTTTCATTATTACTTTCGATAATATCAAATCGCTTTTCGATATCATCAATTGGCATAACACCAACCACAGGCGAAGTTTTTGTAAAAGCAGTTTGGCTGACTAACCACGATGTTTCAAAGCCTTCAAACTCTATCCATTTATATATCCAAGGGTCATAAGAGTCAGGCTCTGCATATACATGGGAATAAGGAAATATCAAAAAGGATTTTCCTTTTTCCACATCAAAAGTATTGCCGTCAATTGTAATTCTGCCTCTGCCGTGCATAACATAATGCAAGCTATATACAGCTTTAACGCCAGGTCCCCAAGAAAACCTTTCACCCACACGATGTACACTATTCACCAGACATTCACAACGCGACCTATTATGTTCTGATTTTCCTCTCATACTTCCTCCGTGCAACATTTGTCCATAAACTAAAAACAATAATCCATATATTTACGCAAATAATGCAGTTATACTAATAATAGTATACAACAATTTGACATTATTTTCAATAACTATATATTAAGTGAGGAGGGCAACTATGAATTACAAATATGAAATAATTAATTATGACACAAATGTCCCTGCTAAAATAATGTATTTAAACTTATCCTCAGAAACTCACAAAACCGAACTTCATTGGCACAAAGAACCCGAAATTGTTTATGTTACGGAAGGTGCTGCAGAATGTCAAAAAAACGGATCACATCTTATTATTGAAAGCGGTAATTTTATTATATTCAATAGTGAGGATGTTCATTTGGTACGCCCTGCAAAAGGCACTACTGCAAAAATGATTTGTATTCAGCTTTCATTTGAATATATGCGAATGTTTTGCAAATCTATCGACAGTATAATTTTTGATATTTCTGAAAGACCGTCAGCCGCAAAACAGCTTACTGATATTTTTGAGGAGTTTGCAAAAATTAACCCTAAAAACGAAATATACTCTTCGCTGTTGCACATTTCTTACATCAATAAAATTTATTATCTGCTCTTAAAATACTGTGTTTGCTTTAAGAGATCATCTAACACACT
Source organism: Ruminococcus sp. (assembly GCA_036310085.1). Taxonomy (GTDB): domain Bacteria; phylum Bacillota; class Clostridia; order Oscillospirales; family Acutalibacteraceae; genus Ruminococcoides. The sequence goes on along the minus strand of JAXJSN010000018.1, from coordinate 17,332 downwards.
TATTATTCCCAAAAGAGATTTTTCTTACGCAAAAACTGCAATTGCATACATTAACGAAAATTACAAAAACGAAATTCCGCTTGAAGAAATTTCCGCAGTGGTAAATCTCTCTCCTTCTTATTTTTCAAAGTATTTTAAAAGTGTTACACAGATAAGCTTTTCTGAATACCTTGCAAATCTTCGTCTTGAAAACGCAATTCAAGATATGATTAATAAAAATTCAACTGTATCTAATGCCGCAGTTGAAAACGGATTTGCAAATGTAAAATCCTTTATAACACAATGCAAAAAAGTTTATAATTGCACCCCTGCACAATACAAAAAAAGAATATTAAACAGATAAGTCTATTATTTCGCCCCCTGAGTTTGTAAGCTCAGGGGGCGTTGTTATAATTTAATTTTACTTTATCTAACAAATTTTCAAAACTAAAAATTCGATTAAATTTTTCAGCTTATTGTGTCTTTCCAAACGGCTTTTCACCTGTAAGAAAAGCAATACTTCTTTCAATAGCATCTATAGATGTACCCCATTCCTGTCCCCTGCTTCTATAATCAAACATTGAACAAAAATGTGTAATATCACCCTTTAAAGATTCAAGATATTTTTTTGTCAGCCCTGCAGTTTCAGCGTAAAAATCAGCCATATATTTTGACGGCACTCCGCCCTTTGCCATAGCGTCATCCATTACAAAGGAATAGTGCTTTAAACAAATAAACTCCTGTTCGTTATAAAGCTTTCTAAACTCCTCACCCTTTGCCCATTCAACAAAAACCGTTGCCATAAAATGATACATATCACTTTTGATTCTGTCGCAAACATAACAACTATTTTCAAGTGTGCGTATTCCCTCGAGCTGTTTTTTATCAGGCTTACCTTTAAGCTTTTTAGGCATAAAATTATCAATAATTTCCTGCAAATGACTTTCAAGAATCAAAGCATTCGGCAGCTTCTGCCCTTTTTCAAACATCTGGGAAAAATGGCGATGACAAAAACCCTTTTTATTTGTTTCTATTCTTATGCTTGGCTCCATCATCGCATCGCCTGTAATAAAATTAACATATTGATTTTCAAGCATTGCCTCCATACGACAAATCGGACAACCATCTTTTGGCATAAAAATATCATTAATAGGTATTGTGCATATTGTTTCTTTCAAATTAATCACTTCCGTATATTTTGATTATTTACCTGTATTTTATTGTATCATATTTTAAAGAATTATGGTATACTTTTTTAGGGTGATTTTACAATGATTTGCAAAGAAAATAATAATGGTGTTTATATAGAAAATATTACAGATCTTGACCTTTTACAAACTCTTGATTGCGGTCAGAGTTTTCGTTGGATTCAGCTCCCTGACGGTTCGTTCAAGGGCATAGCTTACGGAAAAAGTGTTACAGTAAGACTCAAAGATTCAACTCTCTATATTGACAACACCACAAAAGAAGATTTTGAAAAAATATGGCGTAGCTATTTTGACCTTGGCCTTGATTATGGAAAAATAAGAGAAGATATTGGCAAGCTCCACCCTATCCTTGATGAAGCTACAAAATATGCTCCGGGTATAAGAATTTTAAGACAAGAACCATTTGAAGCTTTGATTACATTTATAATCTCTCAAAATAATAATATTAAACGAATTAAAGGTATTGTCCAGCGATTTTGTGAATCTTTTGGAGAACAAATTTCTGAAAATGAATTTGCTTTTCCCACTGCAGAAAAAACAGCAACACTTACAGAAGATGACCTTGCTCCGTTAAGAGCAGGATTTCGCAATCGTTATATAATTGATGCAGGACAAAAGGTTGCATCAGGCGAAGTTAATCTTGAGCTATGCAAAACCTTACCATACGAAGAAGCTCGAAAAGAGCTTATAAAAATTAAAGGTGTCGGAACAAAAGTTGCAGATTGTACACTTCTTTTCGGTATGCATAGAACAGAAGCTTTTCCTATAGATGTCTGGATGAAAAAAGCAATGGCAAAGCTATTCCCTGAAATGAGTGCTAATGACTTTGGAGAACACGCTGGAATTGCTCAGCAGTATATATTCCACTACAGCCGTATGCACCCTGAATTATTCGATTAATCTTTACTATTTCTTAACCAAAATTCCGTTATTTAGCATTTTTATATTATAATACCTAGATATTAAACAAATTTTCGCAATATTTTTCTTGTTTTATTATCACTTTAATGATATAATAATTAGTCATAAGAACCAACACAGCATTGGAGAAAAGTATGCCTATTTATAAAATTGCAGACCTTAATATTTCAATTGAACCTATTTTTGAAAATGTCAAAAAACGACTTTTGCCATATATCTCTGATAGTATTGTGGCTGATTTTTCAGTATCTGCATCAATGGAGCAAATTAATAAAATTTGCTCAAATCCAAAGCACCCTTGTTCTCCTGAAAATGCTGAAAATGCAATTATTCTTACACAGATTTGCCGAAGCGTTTTGGATAGTTACGAGGGCTTTTTCTTTCATTCATCAAGCATTGCAATTAATAACGAAGCTTATGTTTTTACAGCATTAAGCGGTACAGGTAAATCTACGCATACAGCCTTATGGAGAAAACATTTTGGTGATAAAGCTGTAATGATAAATGATGATAAGCCAATTATACGAAAAAGCAACGGACAGTTTTATATTTTTGGTACTCCGTGGATGGGTAAATCTGATATAGGAAATAATTTAAAGGTTCCTGTAAAAGCGGTGTATATTTTAAGACGAGCAAAGAACAATAGCGTTATTCGGGTAACTCCCGGTGAAGTATTCAAAGAACTGCTCGAAGCAACATTAGTACCCAGAGATAAAACAAAAATGGCTACATTGCTTGAGCTGTTTGATGAGTTTTTTACTTTAACACCGCTATTTATATTAAATTGCAATATCAGCGATGACGCTGTATTAACTGCATTTAACGCAGTTAATAATCAAGAGAAAGGTTGTGATAACAAATGAATTTACCCCATGTAGTCTCCGTTGAAAATATGCGTATTAGTGATTCACACACTATCGCCGAACACTGCACTTCTGCAGAGTTAATGTATAGAGCAGCACAAGGTATTTATAATGCTGTAAAATTCGTTGGCAAAGTTGCCATTGTTTGTGGCAAGGGCAATAATGGTGGTGACGGTTATGCGTTAGCATGTATTTTGTGCCGTAATGGTATCACTCCTACTATAGTAAGAGCCTGTGAAGGCTTTTCAAAAGATGGTTTATACTACTATCAAACCGCACTTTCACTTGGAGCAAATGAAGAAACACTTGAAAATATCGGTAACTTTACAGGCTATGATATTGTTGTTGACTGTTTACTTGGAACCGGTTTTTCTGGAAAAGTAACAGGCTCCGTATTGTCTGCTATAGAGCAGATAAACACTTCAAATGCATATGTTATTAGTGCCGATATTAATAGCGGTATCAATGGTGATACAGGTGTCGCTGAATTTGCAGTCAACTCCGATATTACTGTTTCTATCGGATATTTTAAAACAGGACTCTTCCTTAACGATGCACCGTACTATATTGGTTCAATGAGAAATGCTGATATAGGAATACATTTGGTTAATGAAGAATACAAGTTGATAGATTATAGCAGACTTTCACTTTTTGAAGGCTATAACTCTATTGTTATGACCACAGAAGATTTTTTTGCTAAATATGGCTACAATCCTTCTTCGTGCAATATTATGCAATGCATAGCTGATATAAGCCAAAATGAACGCAAAACCGTAGTTGTTAAAACTGACCATTCGGCAGTTATTGCAGACCTAAAATACATTTACTTCTGTGCAGATTATATTTATTAATAAAAACTTAATATTTTTCTTTACTGGTGATTTTTATGAGATATAAGCAATACTCCATTGATTGCAGCCGTGATTATTCTGCAAGAATCTACCGTTGTCCTAAAGATTATAATGAACTCGACTTTACTCTACACTGGCACAAGGAATATGAATTTGTTTATGTTAAAAAAGGTCCGATAAAAATAACAAAGCTTAACGAAGAAGTAATCCTTAATGACGGAGATATATTCTTTATGAACAGCGAAGATATTCACTCGTATTCAAATCTCGACACCGATAAGGTGTTTATGATATTGAATTTCCCGCCTACATTAATTACCCCTTATTTAGATAATCTAATAGATATTCCTACATTTAATATTGAAAATCCTAACGCAAAACAAATATTGACAGAAAATCTAAAAAAACTTTTTGAAATGGACGATTTTAATACAAGAGTAGGCATTTTAAAAATTAAATCTCTTTTAAATAACATATTATATATTCTAATTAAAAACTGCTCCTCAGTCTATAATGGTTATTTTAAAGGATCAGACTCTGATGATTTTGATTGTGCAAAAACTGCTATTATTTATATGTTGAATAATTACAAAAATGATATACCCCTTACCGAAATATCAACATATGTCGGTATGACTCCGGCTCATTTTTCAAAATATTTTAAAGATAAAACAGAAACAACATTTTCAAAATATCTACGCAAAATAAGATTGGAACACGCAATTTCCGATATGATAACTCACAATATGTCTGTTCAAGATGCCGCAAAAGAAAATGGATTCCCTAATGTAAATTCATTTATTATATCTTGCAAAGCGGAATATGGCAGAACACCACTCGAAATGAAAAACTACTCACAAACTTAATAATTTTAACAAAAAACTCAAGCACCCCTATCAACAATGGTAGGGATGCTTGAGTTTTTTTATTAATACTACTTCTTATGCCAATAAATTTAATCCCAATACGAATTTACTAAATGCCAGCATTGGTCTTCTGAGTCGTGATTAACTATATAATCAATCATATACTGTTCAGTTTCCTCGTTGCGATGATTCATTAACTCTTTTATTGCACTTTTTCGTGGTGATTTAAAAATATATTCATCTCTTTGATCAAGTATCATCTTAGCAACAATATAAGCTTCTTTTTTGCCATACTCAGATAAATATTTCATCAAGTAATCTAACTTGATAACACTTTCTTCATCTTTTAATGAAATTAGTGTCTTTGCATATTCTACCACATCTCCACTAATGTCTACTTTTGCATTAATAATATGGGATAGAGTATGTATAGTTGGATATGTATTTATATATTTTTCAGGAAATTTTCTTCCTGTTAAATTGTATACAGATTTATGAATTTTCTTTTCTATTGCTCCTTTTATAGGCAAATAATCTTTTATTTTTGCACCTCGTTCAACATCAATCACTATACCTGCAAATCCAACATTTTTTATCAATGTATCATTACCAGCGTACTTTGCTCCCTCAAGAAATTCATAGCGATTAAGAGGAATAATTGTAAGACAGTTAAACTTTTTGCCAAGCACAGATGCCGCACAAGCTTTATGATGTCCGTCAAGAAGAGCACAAATAAATCCCGCCTCATAGTAAGCAAGACCTCTGGGTGGATTAGCACTATTTTTTAAAAGCTTAGTATATTCATCAACTCTTTTAGTATTAATCAATTCGCTTGATTGAGTAGGATAAATATATGCAGGAAAACCTTCTAACGAACACATAAAATTCAAATCATAATATTCACTACAAAAAGCTTCATTATGAGTTAATTCATTTGGTACTGAATAGAAAAAATTACCTTGTCCGTCAGATGGATATAGTTTTACATCCGCAAGAACATAATATCCATCAGTCAAAAGTCCTAACAACGGCTTTAAGCTTTCAGCAGAATTCATAATACCTTTATATTCTGAATTCATACATTCTCTTGCTTTTATCAACTCCTCAGAATTGATATTTTCTATACCATATCCTGTCGCTAACATTCCGGCACAAGTTGGGCATATCGGATACTTTGCTTGAATAATAGGTTTATCATTCAACAACAGCTGCGAATAATGCATATACTCGTCATCTTCACTTATCTTATGTATCAATGTACCTTTACCGTTTTTTACACAAATTAAAACTGCTTCATCGCACCACTCAATATTATTAACATCAATTTGTTGTAAAATTTCTACATCAGGCATTTTGTTGTGAATATTAAAATTCATATTTATCCCTATCTTTACTTTTGTAGTAACACCTATTTAAATTGTCAGTTTAAGTTAATTATGAACCGCCTCGCAAATTACATAATAACGGTCAAATCCGCCTTTTCCGTTAGAAATACAAGTAATTAGCGTGAGCAAATCTCTTTCATCATTTATGAAAATACTTTGAGAATCCGATGGGGTGTGGATTTCTGTCTTTACTACCTTATAATCTATGGTAGACCAATAATTTCTAAATGAAACAGTATCACCTATTTGAAGATTGCGGAGATTGTCAAAAAATATTCTGCCTATATAACCGGTATGACCTGCAAGCACAGCATTTGAGCTTTTTCCGCCTATCGGCAATGATGTATATGTTAGGTGAGCAACACCATAACTCATAGTTGTATCGTTTGCACCTAGGTAAACCGGCAAACGCATATCAATTGACGGAGCAGAAACATATCCGTAAATACCATCCGGTACACCATAATCAGATAGATTAATAGATGGGACTGAATAAGAATATTCGCTTGTAAGTAACGACCTTTGGTTTTCTCGCAGATTTTCGTTATATTCAAAAGAATCTGTAAAAAGTCGCTCTAAATCTTCTTTAAAAAGCACCGGCATATCTGATGTGCGATTACCTTTTTTATCAATCGGATAAGCATCTTTATCAATTTCACCATTTTCAAGTGCTTCGCTGTAGCTTTTATCAGTTACCAAATTATCAAGCTGACTGTCAAACTTATCAGCCTGATTATTCGCTGTAAGTGTTCCGATAAAATTGGATACCACAGGAAACAGCAGTAAACCGATACCGATTACAAGCATAATTACGGCAATTACTGTAATAATTTTCTTTATCACATTAATCACCATCCTTAATTTGAGATTTGCCGGTTTCTTTTCTAAAACGCTTACCTTTTGATTTCTTAGTGTTTTTAATTATGATAACTACAAAAATAACAAATATAAGAATTATTATTCCAATAACGACGCCTGCCATCCAAAATGGAATTTTATACCCTAGAAAATATAAATTACCTCCATCAAATGCGGCAAGACTTGCACTATTTGTTACATATGTTGAATCATCGAATTCAACACGCTTGCCTCTTACATGCAATCTGTGTGTGTTCATTCCATAAGGTGTACAAGTAAGAAGTGTCAAATAATCTTCTCCGTCTATAATTCTTAAAGTGTCAACTACCTCAGGCAAAACCACTTTTACTTGGTCAACCTCATACTTCAATGTTCTATCAAGCACATGAATATAAAATTCATCGCCTTCTTCAAGGTCAGTAAGATAATCAAAAAATGTCTCGCCGGGAAATCCTGTATGAGCAGAGATAACAGCATGTGTATTAGGTCCGCCTACAGGCAAAGATGTATTTTGAAGATGTCCTGCATATCTGTCTAATACTTCATCGTTCGTTCCGTGATACACAGGAAGATATACATTAATTTTTGGAATATCTACATATCCAATTAAGCCCTCTCCGTTTACATTTAACGAATTTTGATAATACGCACCTATTTTTTTATATGCTTCCTCATCAAATGGGTCAGTAATTATCATATTATTAGACAAGCTTTCATTGTATTCAACAGCACTATCCCATAAAGCTTTGTTCTCTTTTGTTGACATAAGCTTAGTTGTTTTGGTATATTCCTCAGCTTGAGCTCTACTCGCTATGTTATTAATTATTGAACTTACCAGCGGATAAGATAAAACACCTACACCTGCAATAAAAATCAGAATTATTCCAAAAATTGCTAATTTATTTTTCATTCCTTATAACCTTTTCAAAAAACATATTGGTTATGATATTCAACTTAAATAAAATGGGGATGCATTAATGCATCCCCAAAATTACATATATTTTAGTGTACGAGTAAAATAGTATAAAACTACTCGCATTATATGCAACATTAAGTTACTAATAAACTAAAACTAATATTATTCAGCTGAATTCTTTTTTCTAACTACAAGAAGAAGTACACCTGCACAAGCGATAAGTGAAATACCTACTACTGTGAAGATCATTGTACCCATACCACCAGTATTTGGAACTGTTACAGGATAGTTAGTAACATAACCTATATTAGTCTTTGGATCAGCATTAACTCTTGTATAAGCATAGTTTTTACTTGGATTTACTGTATAAACAGTTGAGCTGATATTATAGCCAACAGGAGCTTTTGTTTCCTTTACATAGTATGTAGCATCAGGATCAGCTAAAAAGTCTTTGCCATTATATAAAGCACTTGCATCTGAACTTGTAAGTACAAACTTTGCTATACCATCATTACCGGAAACAGCTGTTACTGTGTAAGTTACATTATCATCAGCTTTGTATTCAAATTTCTTAGTAGCTGCTGAATCTGTATAAAGAGTAAACTCTGCATTAGGAAGACCTTTACTTGTGTTGTTTGCAGTTACCTTAAATAAATCAATACCAAAAGTCTTTACATATACAGTCTGACCATCTTGATAATTAACACCGCTTGAATTGCCATAAACAAGACCATTATGGTTTGGGATATTTGTATTTACAAGAGCGTTAGCATTAATTACAGCATCAAAAGTTACAATAACCTTTTCAGCAGCATAAAATTCTGAAGAATTAAGTGTAGCTGATGTCATTTCAACAGCAAATGTATCCTTTACATCGTCACCCTTAGAATCTTTACAATTATTCTTGCCCCAAGTTACTGTATAAGCAGTATCAGCAAGAAGATTTGCTTCAGCAACATTATTATAGTACACCTTGATTGTTTTATCATCAGGTGTAAGTGCATTATCAATTACATCAGTAATAGCAAACTTTGTGAGCTTATTAGCTTCTGAGCCAACTACTGATGCTGTAAGCATATAAGAAACTTTACCGTATGTTGTTTCGGCACCAACAGCATCTAAACCTACACCATTTTTTGTATCGTCTTCGTTAGTAATTTCCTTAGTTACATCAACACCTGTAGCATCAATTTTACCTGCACCTAAGTTAGTTAATTCTGTATATACTGTTGTCCATTCAGCAGAATCAGGTTTAGTACATGGAAGCATAGCAAGTGATTTAGATACTTTCTTTACTTGAGATGGAGCACTAGTACATACTACTAAGTAAGCACCTGCTTGGTCATTATCAACCTGAACAGTTGCTTCTGAAGCTGTATTAATTGATGTAGCATTAACAGTAAATGTTGCTTTAGATGTACCAAATACATTTTTGTCAGCGTTAAACAACTTTTCAGCTTCAGTAGTAATATTAATAGAATTACCTTCTTTAAAAGCATCTTGAAGATCATCAGCTGATTTGTTAGCAGTTACAGTATATTTAGCTGTTTCTTTATCAAGAGAAGCTATCTTAAATAGTTCATAGGTATAAGTACCTAATTTTTCTTCTGAATCAACTGAAAAAGTGTAATTCAAGGTGTATGGACCATCAGGAACAGTATTTGTTGTTGCCGCATTTGCTGCAAAAGGAATTGCTGAAAGCAACATTGCAGATGCAAGAAGACTTGCAAAAATTTTCTTCGATGTTTTCATTTTTCTTTCTCCTTTATTTTTATATATTATAAAATATATTTAACCAAATGGTTATTCTGATTTTAAATGTGCTAAACATCTTTTAACACGCTTTTTGCGGTTTAAGTGAGTTGTAACACTATAAGCAATTGTAAGTAATCCGGCTACACATATTATTGATACACCAATTACAACAAAACTGTTTACTCCACCACCGCTTGTGTATGGTACTATTACAGGATAGTTAATAGGAGAATATGTAGCTTTAAATACATAATCGCCATTTTCATCCTTAGTATATACATATTTATTCTCGCCTATTGTATAGGCAACATCCTCAGCAGATGCATTATTTTTAATCTCAGCTATAGGGAAAGCAAAATAGTGCTTTTCTGTACTGATGTTATACCCCTCTTTAGCTTTTGTTTCTATGAAGCAATACCACTGGAAGTGTTCACCCTTATTGTTATTAGTATATATATGAAGATCGGTGAAAGCTACTTTACCATCTGTTATTGCCTTATTAGACTCGACTACATTAGCTTCGTTAATTTCTGCACCATGACCATCTACTTTATACAAGCTAAATGTAACACCATCGTTAATAGGCTGTGTCATACCATTCTTCTTTTCAATGATAATTGAACCCTTATGGTAGTTATTAAATACTACATTTTCCGGTTTAATAGCTTTTGCAAAATTCTTATCCTTTACTGCGTTCACAGCTTTATCTGCTTCCTTAAAGTAATATGGAGTTGCCTTCATAGTAGAACGATTAAGCTCAACAACTACATAATATATATCTTTGTCATAGAAATATGTATCAGATGAATCAGGTGTCTTTTCTTTAATACCATAATAATAGTATTCAATATTTGAGCTTAACTTTACAGTTGCTCTATCGTTTTCGATAGGTTCAATAGAAAGATAAGAATCAGCACTATCTGAATTAGCATAAGCAGACCAAGAAGATGTACCAAAATTATATATCTGACCATACTTTGCAGGAACAATATCGCCTGTTCTGTTTGATTCACTGTTATAGAAAATACAGCTTCCGTAGAACTTACTAGCTTTATAACTCCATACACCATTACCGAGATTTGTCATTGCTACACCCGGCCATGAATTATTTTTGTCGCCATCATTATTCCACATATAGCAATAAACATTTGACCAGTTGTTAGTGTTTTTAAAGTAGACAGTAAAATCACCATTATTGTACGGGCTCCATTTACCTGTATTACCATGGTAAACATTTCCGTAATCTGCTACAAGGTCACCTGTCTTGTTACCATTTCCATTGAAAATACAGTTAGCGTATTTCTTTGTTGTTGTATATTTCCATAATCCGTCTACGCCTTCTACTTTAGTCATTGAAACACCAGGCCACTCATGATTTTTGTCGCTGTCGCTGTTCCACATATAACACTGTGGTTGTGACCAGTTGTTATAATTATAAAAATACACTGTGTATTCATCTGTAACCGGAGGTACAGTTGTTGGTGCTGTAGTCGGTTTAGTTGTTGGTTTAGTAGTTGGTGCAGTAGTTGGTTTAGTTGTAGTAGGCTCAGTTGACGGAGCTACATAAGCATACTCAATTGGAGTAAAGCTTACCTTACCATTTTTGTCGTTTGAACCACTTGCATCTGCAACATTATCTGCTAAAACAAGCTGACTGCTTGAATTTAGCTTATATTCATAAGCCTCAAAATTAAAAATACCTTCCTCAGGCTGTTCAAGACCATTATCAACAACCTTATTAGCCTCGAACACTACGCTGGCAGCATCTTTATTAATTTGTTTGTTGATAAATTCAACAGGCATATTAGTATTATTTACTACCTTACCTGAAGCATTAGTCGAGCTTGTTACATAATCTGAATCAGCTGTTTCCGTAACTATATATGTAGCGTTTGCCGGAATACCCTTAAATGTAATTGACTGATTATCTTTAAGAGTAAACGAACCGTTTGTAGCTGTTGTTCCGTTTGTAGCTGCAAGGTTATAATACTTATAATTGTTACCACCCTTAAGGTCAATACCTATTTTAAAGTTAAATGACTTTGTATCTGTATCAATATCATTACCCTTGTCATCCTTAACCTTTTTACTTACGGTAATATTTCCTACATCAGGTGTATTTACAAACTCTACATTATAATAAGCGTATTCGTTTACTGAATCATCAGCAGTAGAACTTGTGCCATTAGTATTAATAAATCTAAACTCAGTTTCTTTTCCGCTTCCTGAATTTACAAGGAAAGAAGAATTATCTTCATCAGTAACTTTATATGTTGTAGAATAAGATAAATATGTACCTGTCAAATCCTCAGATACTTTAATGTTATCTCCTACCTTTGGACCCGGATCATTTTTATCGCTTGATACAATATTAGAAAAAGCAACCTTTTCTCCGTCCTTGATTTTGTAAGAACCATTACTATCTGAAGTACCCTTACCATTCTTATTAAGGTATTTATAATCCTTATATGAAAGAGCATTATAAACAGTTGAATAAGTTGTTTTAACAGAATTAGTAATTTTAAATTCATCGACTTTAGCTGTGTCCACTTTAAGACCTTCGTTTACATTTGCGGTATTTACTACCTTTTCAGTTGTAAGAAGGTTATCCAATGGACTAAAGTTATATTCGATAGCAAGGTTTGACTCAATCATACCACGCTCCATATAGAATACGGTCATAACATGATCTTCGCCGCCGTCAACATTTTTGATATTTCCGGTTGAAGGATTACCATACGAACCATCTACTGCGTTGACCTTTACAGTTTGCTCTGTAAAGTTGATAGTACCTGATGCCATTTTATGAGCACCACCCATATCAAGAACAAGCTTACCATCTACATATACCCACAAGTCATCGTCACCTGAGAATTCAAAAATAACATCATTGCCATTTTCAGTAGTTCTGGCTTTGTTAAGTGAGAAAGGAATTTCAAGCTTCATACCAAAGCCAAAATTTTTAGCTTCAGTACCGCCATTATCAAATGGGAAAAAGCCCTTTCCGTTTGATGCGTTACCAAAGCCTGCTGCGGCATCAATAATTGCATTACTATAATTATAGTAGTTAGCAACAGGTGAACCTGCTAAATTTGAAAAATAGAAGTTATCCTTAGCTTCAAGGCTTTCATATATATGATAAGTATCGCCATTTCTATTTTCTTGTCTAAATGGGAATTGAGAGTTTACTATTGAACCATAGCCTTGAGAAATAAAGTTTTTATCAAAGTATGGTAAAACAACGCCATCTTTAGTAACAGTACCTGTTGAGCCACCCTTAAGTGTTGTATCAACAAGACCTGATACTGTACCATACACACCGCTACTTGTCATATTTGAGTTATTGGCACGAGCAAGATATTTATTAAAATTACTTACACCGGCACCCTTATAATTGTCATACCAAGGACCCGGGCCATAAGCATCTTTACCACTTCTGTTAAAGTCACCAAAATAAAGAGGATACGACCAATTACTGTGGCTTCTTGAATACTCAGCAATTGCTTTATTAAAGAATGTAAATGGCTCACGGTCAGTATAGCTACGCTCGGAACCATCTAGGTTTGTCGTCCAACCTTTGCGGATTTGATCGTTATTGTAATAATCATAGAAAGTACCTTTTACAAGTGTAAGGTCTTTTCTGCTTGTTATATTAGAGCTAAGAGTGGCTGTTTTTTCATTAAAAGAACCCTTTGTATTGCTTGGATTGTAGTCAGGGTCATTTGAGTTTATCATACCCCAATCACAAGAATTTGCTCCGGTATCCTTTACATATACACAATTATTACCATAACTTGGGTTATTGCTGTTATCATCATAATTAACAGAAAAAACCGGATTACCATTCTTTTTAATCCACCAGTCGTTTCCATTTGTAAGCTTGAACTTAAGATACCTTACATTATCAGCGAGCATAAAACAACGATAGTAGTCATCACTGATTTTCTGCATTACAATTGAATCAATATATGCTCCCGGGTCATCAGGCCAAGCACTGTACATATGACAAACAACATCACCGAAATTCGCCCATTTTGCATCTGTTTTGCTTACATATATGTAATCACCATTACTAAATCGACTGCCACCCGAGGCTGCATTAAGCGATACACCTGAAATAGCCGCAACAGAAAGCATCATACCAAAAGCAATTACTAACGATATACTGCGTTTAGTAACCGATAGTAGCTTTCTTATTGATTTATTCATTCAATTCCCACCCTCCTTATGCTATTACTCAAAGCTGAAAATATTGAGTATTTCATATTTACACTTCCTTCTGCAAGTTAGTATAATAAAGCAAATTAATTCAATTTATTATATAATACTTTTTTGCACAATGATATTGGCAAAATTAACAAACTTAAATCTTCCTTTTATTCACATTGTATATTTTTCCTTTATTTTACAGTAATTTACTTTTAACTGCTAAAGTAAGTGTGTGTATTATCTTGTTTATTTTAAATACAAAAGGCAATAAAGAAATGACTCTTTACTGCCTTTTTAACAAAATTTTAATTATTATTTATCAGCACCACAGCACTTTTTATATTTTTTACCGCTACCGCAAGGACAAGGATCGTTTCTGCCAACCTTCTTGCCTACTCTTACAGTTTTGTTAGCTGTATCTGTGCCATCACCGGAAGTCTTTGTAGGCTGAGCAACCTGTTCTCTGCGTAAAGCCTCCTGAACTGCACTTGGCATTTCAGTTTCTTCCTCACCATTTTTAAGAACTACCTGATGAGCTGCAGCTGCCTGCTTTTGAGCCATTCTTCTTGCCGCCATAATAGCTTCCTGACGCTTTTGCACCTCATAAACATGCTTTGGCATAACAAGCATCATCTTAACTGTATCTTCACGAATACTTTCGATCATCTCGTCAAACATATCAAAGCCTTCAAGACGATACTCAACAACAGGGTCATGCTGACCATAAGAACGAAGTCTGATACCAGCCTTGAGCTGTTCCATATTATCAATATGTGCCATCCAGTGAGTATCTACATTCTTAAGTAAGTATACTCTTTCCATTTCACGGATTGTTTCGGTTGGAAGTAACTCTTCATTTTCCTTAAAGATGCTGAGAGCTTCTTCAACAAGCTGCTTTTTAACTTCATCGGCATCCATTTCTTCAATATCATCCATTGTGTAATCATACTGACTTTCATCACGGATAACCCAACCGTTATAGTAATCCTTAAGGCTCTGAATATTCCAGTTTTCGTGAGGGCCATCAGGTAAGTAATGCTTAACTGAAGTGTCGATTGTATCTTCAACCATATTAAGGATAGTTTCGTGTAAATCCTCACCATTAAGAACCTGATCACGCTGACCATAGATAATTTCACGCTGACGGTTAAGAACATCGTCATACTGGAGTACATCCTTACGGATACCAAAGTTACGAAGCTCTACCTTTTCCTGTGAGCTTTCGATAATGCTTGTAAGGATTTTATTCTCGATAGGCATATCCTCGTCAACATTCATACGATCCATAACCATCTTCATTCTGTCGCCACCGAACAGACGCATAAGGTCATCTTCTGTTGAAAGGAAGAAACGGCTTGTACCAGGATCACCCTGTCTACCTGCACGACCACGCAACTGATTATCAATTCGACGAGATTCGTGACGCTCTGTACCAATAATGAAAAGACCGCCTGCTTCTCTTACCTTCTCAGCCTCATCTTTGATTTGATCCTTATATTTAGCATTAAGCTCCTGGAACTTCTTTCTTGCTTCGATAATTTCTTCATTATCTGTTTCAGCGTAACCTGTAGCTTCCTCGATTAACTCCTCAGGATAACCCTCTTTACGCATTGAAGATTTAGCCATAAACTCAGCGTTACCGCCAAGGATAATATCGGTACCACGACCTGCCATATTTGTAGCGATTGTTACTGCACCAAGCTTACCTGCCTGAGCTACGATTTCAGCTTCCTTGTCATGCTGCTTAGCGTTAAGTACATTATGCTTTACGCCTCGTTTTTTAAGAAGCTTTGAAAGTACTTCAGACTTTTCAATTGAAATTGTACCAACAAGTACAGGCTGACCCTTTTCGTGAGCCTCGCAAATCTGGTCAATAACAGCACTGAACTTACCGTTTTCAGTCTTATAAACTGAGTCAGGCATATCAACACGCTGAACAGGCTTATTTGTTGGAATTTCAACTACATCGAGCTTGTAGATTTCCTCAAACTCCTCAGACTCAGTCTGAGCAGTACCTGTCATACCTGAAAGCTTTTTATAAAGACGGAAATAATTCTGGAATGTGATTGTTGCAAGAGTCTTGCTTTCACTCTGAACCTTTACGCCCTCTTTAGCTTCGATCGCCTGATGTAAACCCTCGTTAAAGCGTCTACCGTACATAAGACGACCTGTAAATTCGTCAACGATGATAACTTCGCCATCCTTAACAACATAGTCTACATCGTTTTTCATAACACCGTTAGCCTTAATAGCCTGATTAATATGATGCTGAATTGTAAGGTTATCAGGGTCAGTAAGGTTTTCTATATTAAAGTATTCTTCTGCCTTCTTTACACCGCTCTGTGTAAGTGTAGCAGTTTTCTGCTTTTCATCAACAACAAAATCAATGCCGTTTTCCTCGTAATATTCCTCCATATCCTCTTTTGAGTCAAGCTCTGCAAAACGCTGAATTTTAAGAGTTTTTGCAAACTTATCAGCTCTCTCATAAAGGTCAGTAGACTTATCACCCTTACCGGAAATAATAAGCGGAGTTCTCGCCTCATCTATAAGAATTGAGTCAACCTCATCGACAATCGCAAATGCGTGTGGACGCTGAACCTTCTTTTCCTTATAAACAACCATATTATCACGAAGATAGTCAAAGCCAAGCTCATTATTTGTACCGTATGTAATATCAGCGGCATAAGCTTCTTGTCTGAACTCGCTTTCAAGGTCATGAGTAATAAGACCAACTGTAAGACCAAGGTATCTGTAAAGCTTACCCATCCACTCAGAGTCACGACGAGCAAGATAATCGTTTACAGTTACAACATGTACACCTTCGCCTGTAAGTGCATTAAGGTATGCAGGCAAAGTAGCAACAAGAGTTTTACCTTCACCGGTTCTCATTTCGGCAATTCTACCCTGATGGAGTACAATACCACCGATAATCTGTACAGGGAAGTGCTTCATACCAAGCACACGCCAACCTGCCTCACGACAAGTAGCAAAAGCCTCCGGGAGAATATCATCTGTTGTTTCGCCGTTAGCAAGTCTTTCCTTAAGAACAGCTGTCTGATTTTTTAACTCGCTCTCACTCATAGCCGCATATTTATCTTCAAGAGCTAAAACCTTATCGCAAATAGGCTGAATACGCTTTAACTCTTTTTTACTGTAATTACCGAAAAGGGCTTTTAAAAATTTCATAATTGTATCTTCCTTTATATAAATTTATTGTTTTATTTTTTATTAAGCTTATATTTAATCAGAGCGAAAACTAAAAGTTTCGGTTCAGCCTTTACAAAGGCTGTCAGGTCAAGGACAGAGTCCTTAACAATAAGCTTTTTTCAAAAATTCCGTTAATAACGGAATTTTAATTAATACATTTTAGGTTAAAGGGCTTCGCCCTTTAAAATCCCACGAGGGCGTTGCCCTCGACCCATAAACTTTTGTAAAAGTTTAATCAAAACTTTTAATTCGGGAAAAGTTTGATAGAAAATATCAAGCTATCTGCTCGATTTGGATGCAACACTCTGTTGCCT
>JAXJSN010000017.1:0-23163 GCA_036310085.1 Ruminococcus sp. | reverse complement strand
TTAAGGAGGTGCAGACGCATGGCAAAATGTGAATTCTGCGGTAAGGATGTAAAGTTCGGCATCAAGGTATCTCACTCTCACAGACGTTCCAACAGAACATGGAAACCTAATGTACAGCGTGTAAAAGCGATTGTTGATGGTTCTCCGAAGCGTGTATATGCTTGCACCCGTTGCTTACGTTCAGGTAAGGTTACCAGAGCTAACTAATTTTACAGATTACAGTAAAAAAACCGTCTCACTTTTGTGGGACGGTATTTTTTATTTTATAAAAATTCTTTTATGCTGTCAGCATTTTTTCTGCTCCAGCATTTTTATAAATTCATTTTTACTCATCATTTTCACAAAACCATATTCTTTGCAAATATTTTCACAAACAATCTTTGTTTCTTCATCCATATTACAATCAAGGCAAATTACATAATCATTTTTGCCACAGCTTACCCATTTTACTTTTGCGGCGGCACATCTGAGCATATATTCTGCATCCTCACATCTGCCGCTTATTGGAGTTATAAACAAAATGCTGTTATCAGATTTACTTTTAAAAATAAGATACGATATTTCTCTTACAAAAGCAATTACACCGATTACAGCAAAAATCACAAGAAAAGCAGCTGACAAATTTATCATTATAATTCACCTCAATATATTTTATACATAAAAATTTAAAATGTTCTGTATAAAATTAAATTTGCGTGTAAAAATATTAAAGCGATAAGGCACAACAACATATTTTGAAGTGCAAAGTTGCTACATTGGCAATAATCGCAAAATTCTAATGAGGTGAATGAAATGATTGACAATTCTTATGCAAATCACTGTATTCAGTGTACAGTAAAAAGCTGTAAAAACCACTGTGATACAAAGGATTACTGTTCTCTTGAAACAATTAAGGTTGGTACTCACGAACAGAATCCAACAGTTAGTCAGTGTACTGACTGCCAGAGCTTTGTAGCGAAGTAAATATTTTAAGCCTCTTATGCAGGGACAGTTGCGGTAATTGTCCCTGCATAAATTTTTGATATATTAGTTAATGAAATACTGTGGAGTTATTTTGTCATAAGCTAAAAAGTTTTTTCATATGTTTATTTGTACAATGATATAACGGAGGCTTTAAAATGTCAGAATATTTACCTGAAGGAAAACTTATTACTACTCAAGATAATATAAACACCTTACGCTCCTTTCAGTCACTGTGTGATGCTCAAAAAGAGAAAAAAATCCTTGAAGCTCGTGCCTGTGTTTGCGACTCTCAGCATAATTTGATTGTTGATTTAGGTATTATGAAAGGGGTAATTTCTAGAGAAGAAGGTGCATTAGGAATCCGTGACGGTTCAGTTCGTGATATAGCAATAATTTCAAGGGTAAACCGTCCCGTATGCTTTATTATTCTTGGATTTGATACTGACTCAGAAGGAAATAAATACGCAATTCTTTCCAGAGAAAAAGCTCAACAAAGGTGCCTTGAAAATTATATATCACAGCTTAGGTGCGGAGATATTGTTGATGCCAGAATTACTCATCTTGAAAGCTTTGGAGCTTTTGCAGATATTGGTTGCGGAATAGTTGCACTTATGCCAATTGACACAATTTCAGTTTCCAGAATTGAGCATCCAAGAGAACGATTTACCGTTGGAATGGATATTAAAGCCGTTATCAAAAGTATAGAAAACGGAAGAATAAGCTTAAGTCACAAAGAGCTTTTAGGCACTTGGGAGGAAAATGCTGAAAACTTTGCTATTGGTGAAACCGTAGCTGGAGTTGTAAGAAGTGTTGAAAACTATGGAGCTTTTATTGAGCTTGCACCTAATCTTGCCGGTCTTGCAGAATGTAAAGAAGGTGTAAAAACAGGTCAACAGGTAAGTGTATACATAAAAAGTATTATACCTGAAAAAATGAAAATTAAGCTTATTATCATTGATACTTTTGATTATAAATATAATCCTAAACAGCCTGAGTATTATATTGAACAAAGTCATATTGACCGCTTTTTATATTCTCCGAAAGACTGCAAAAAGTGTGTAGAAACTATTTTCGCTATTAATCATTGACTTTAAATCACCTCGTATGATATTATTAACATACGAGGTGATTTTTTATGAATTTTACAATTGGCGATATTATTACTATTTTTGTATCAGTGTTAGCACTTATTACTTCAATAATAACTTTAATATTCATTATTACAAATCAAAAAAATAATATTTCTACTGAAAAAATAACAGAGTCAGTTATTAATAAAACAGGTATGCTACAAGCTCAGTTAAGACAAGAATTAAGCTTACAAACACAAACTTCAATTAAAAATATGGGCGATATGATTGCAATAAATCAGCAAAATTTTTCGCAACAGCAAACCGAAAAGCTTGTACAAATGGAAGACAGGCTTAAAACCTTTTCGCTTGAAAATGAACAAAAGCTTGAAAATATCCGTCAATCTGTTGAAATTCGCCTTGTAAATCTTCAGCAAGATAATAACAGACAGCTCGAAGAAATGCGTAAAACAGTTGATGATAAGCTTCAAAAAACGCTTGAAGAGAAAATGAATCAATCGTTTTCACTTGTGAATCAAAGGCTTGAGCAGGTTTATAAGGGACTTGGCGAAATGCAAACACTTGCAATTGGAGTTGGTGATTTAAAAAAAGTTCTGTCTAATGTAAAAACTCGAGGAATCCTTGGCGAAATTCAGCTTGGAGCTATTTTATCAGAAATACTTTCCCCTGAACAATACGACGAAAATATTGTTACAAAAAAAGGAAGTAAAAATGTAGTTGAATTTGCAATAAAGCTTCCATCAGACAACAACGGATTTATTTATCTCCCAATTGATTCAAAATTCCCCGGAGATACTTACGCCGCTTTGCGTGATGCAATTGAATCCGGCAATAAAGAAAATATAGAGCTTACCGCAAAAGCACTTATTACAACTATTAAAAATGAAGCAAAAAGTATTCGTGACAAATATATCGACCCGCCAAATACAACAGAATTTGCTATTATGTTCTTGCCGTTTGAAGGACTTTACAGTGAAGTAGTAAATCGTGGTCTTGTAGAGATTTTGCAACGAGAATATAAGGTGAATATTGCCGGTCCAAGCACAATGGCGGCTCTTCTTAATTCTTTACAAATGGGATTTAAAACACTCGCTGTGCAAAAACGAAGCACCGAGGTATGGGAAGTATTGGGCGAGGTTAAAACCGAATTTGATAAATTTAACGATTGTCTTGTAGCTACTCAGCAAAGACTTGACCAAGCTAATAAAGAGCTCGATAAACTTGTTGGAGTGCGTACCAGACAAATTCAGCGTAAGCTTAAAGATGTTCAAAGTACAACTCAAGGCACTTTTGCTGAATAGATAAAGCTATAATTTTTAATATGTTTAGTTATTTTGCCTATGTCGAAATTTGCGTAAATGTGATATAATTTTTATATTACAGATAATTCCTTTTATTAAGGAAACACTGATTAAATCGTTTACACATATTGTGCCGTCAGATTTTTCGACAGATTTCACAAATAAACCGCAGTAATGCTGACGCATTACGAGGATTTTTTGGGTAAGCTGACGGGAAATATGCAAGCAAGATGTGCAAACAGCTTTTAGCGTGTTTTATTCAGTGGTTTATTAAGTATATTATTTGTAAATACAATCCTCTTCGGTATTTTTATAATATGAAAGTGATTGAATGTATTAAAGGAGTAGTATTATGAAGTGTAAATTATTGGCAGAAGAATCGTTTTTATATGCCGCAAATGGCGTATATTCAGAAAGAGGTACATTATATGTTTGCGGTAGATGAGATTGTACTTTACGGTAATAATGGTGTCTGTAAAATAACTGAAATTACCAATAAAAATATAGGCTCGTATGATATTGAATATTATGTTTTAAAACCTATTTGCTCCGAAA
Organism: Ruminococcus sp.; assembly: GCA_036310085.1. GTDB lineage: Bacteria > Bacillota > Clostridia > Oscillospirales > Acutalibacteraceae > Ruminococcoides. Next base: position 19,253 of record JAXJSN010000017.1, on the reverse strand, counting down.
CATCAACCTTGTTTGTTCCTACCGCTAACAAACAGCTTGTTAGTAAAATGCGTTATTTGACACCAATTAATGAGATTAACGCATTGATTGATACTGATGTAGAATCAATCAATATTTGGATTGATAATAAAAATGATAGAGTAACAACATTCAAAGAAATAATAGCTAAAGCAGAGCTGTCTGAACTTATAAGTCTTATGCGTACAATACTTTTACACGAGCAAAAACAAATAGCTAAAGGAAAAAGACTGCATATTTCTGACGAAAGACTTTTGCGAGAGGTTGAAAAAATGGTATGCGATGAAATATCTGTCGTACTTAATATTGATCGTGACAGCGTTTTAAGTCTTGTAATGAAAAAATAGCAGTAATTCTTTATATTAAATTAATCTTTATTAAATCTAATCCCCTTAATGTATTTACTTGTACTCAAAGTAGATTACTTTAAGAGGATTTTATTTTTTGTTATGATTATTACTCTTTTAATGTTGCAATATTTTACAATATAATATATAATTTAAATGTATGTAAATTTTAAAATTAGTGCGTATAGTTTAACATTACAATTTATTCGCACTAATACTTTTTAACTAACAATTACAACAACTAACTCAACAATGTATTTTTAAGGTGAATTTATGAGCGAATTTCAATCTATTGTAAATGAAGTAAAAAAAGTTGTTAATGGCAAAGACAGAGCAATAATAACTGTTCTTCTTGCACTATTAACAAACGGCAACATTTTAATTGAGGATATCCCCGGTGTAGGTAAAACTACAATGGCACTTGCGTTTTCAAAAGCTATGGGACTTGAATACGGCAGAGTACAGTTTACTCCCGATACTCTCCCTTCTGACATTACCGGATATGTTATCTATAATAAAGATACAGGAAAAATGCATTTCAATAAGGGAGCTATTTTCTGCAACCTTTTCCTTGCCGATGAGCTTAACAGAACATCAAGCCGTACCCAAGCGGCATTACTTGAAGCTATGGAAGAAAGACAGGTAACTGTTGAGGGCAGAACCTATCCTTTACAAAAACCATTCTCTGTAATTGCTACCCAAAACCCTGTAGGTGCTTCCGGTACTCAGCTCCTCCCTGACTCTCAAACAGACAGATTTACCGTTAAAATTTCAATGGGCTACCCTGACTTTAGCTCAGAGTGTCAGATGCTTATGAACAGAGCTTTAAGCAATCCGCTCGAAAAAGTAAACTGTATAGTTACAAAAGAGCGTTTGTTTGAAATGCAAAATCAGGTTAAAGAAATATTTGTGCATGAGGATATTGCAAAGTATATTGTAACGCTCGTAGGAAAAACACGAGAAAGCCGCTTTATTTCTCGTGGTGCAAGTCCAAGAGCCACACTATCTCTTACTGAAATGGCAAAAGCCGCCGCATATGCAAGTGGTAATGACTTTGTTTCGCCAAAAGATGTTATGAATATCTTTACCAGCACACTCAATCACCGTATTATTTTAAGTAGCGAAGCTACATCTCAGCACCTAGATGCCGAGGAAGTTTTGGCAGAAATATTTAAAAGCGTTAAGCCTCCGAGGATATAATATATGTTGACAAATATTTTAGTTTATATTGCGGTGCTTATTGCAGTATTTTTATTCCATATATTTTATGCGGCGTGGTTTTCGCAGTTCATATTTACCGTAATACTTTTAATGCCGATTGTATCATTAATCGCAAGCTTACCTTTTATGATTATGAGTGCAATAAACGGATTTACCCTGATTTGCCCACGCTCTGTAAATATTAATGATAATATCTATCTGGGAATTAGCCACAAAGCAAAGAGATTTCAATTTGTTCCTTTTATTAAGGTTACACTTAAAGCCAATAATATTTTTACTAAAAAGTACAAAAAGCTTACGCTTAAATACGGCGGTAATATGAGCAAGAGTGCATTGATAAACGACAATTGGATAACCTCAAATTGCGGATGTATAAGATTTTCTACTAAATATATTAAAGTCTATGATTTTATGGGTATATTTTTTATTCCCGTTAAAGTTAAATTTCGTGCTAATACGATAGTTCTGCCAAAACCGATGAAACCTGCTTTATTGCCGGATTCTGACAGTTCAGTTATTGTGGGCTACAAAGCAAAACCCGGCGGCGGATTTTCTGACTTTTATGAATTAAGACAATATCAAAGCGGAGACAGCCTTAAAAATATTCATTGGAAGCTTTCATCAAAGCAAGACGAGCTTATTGTGCGTGAGCCTTGCGAACCTATTTTTAATAAGTTAATTATAAAAATTGAGCTTACTGATGATACTAAGGTCAATGATTTTATTCTCGGCAGACTTCTATATGTATGCAGTTATTTTATTAAAAACGAATCTGTATGCTATGCTTTAGAGAACAGAAGCGGTACTTTAAATAAAATACAATGTAAAAAAGACCTTGTTCAGTTTCTTGTAAATATTTACACAGGTTCAAGCGAAAACACAGAAAACTGCGACTTTGAAGGCTGTGTTACCTACTCGATTCTTCCTGATCATGAGGAGGTGGGAACGCTATGAAAAGCTTATCTACATTCATAATTAACTCTGTTTGCATAGCATTCCTTATTCCTTGTACACTTTGGTGCATTATCTCATCTTTTGATATTAACGCAAATTTTGTATTAATGTTTATGTTTTCCATAGTGTTCACTACCTTCTTTTCACTTATATGCTACTATATAGAAAACAATAAACGCTTTACAATAACATATATCATAATATTTGTAGTAGCGCTATTGTTTTTATGGATAGCCGCAAATACTTTGCAACTACAATTTAAAGATACCCTGAATACGATTTTGATCGAATATTCAAAATATATGCCAGTGCCCTCAGGGTATGTAATGAATCATATAAGTAACGTAAATTTATTGTTTTTGTATATTGAGTTCATTCTTTGCATGATGTACTCATTCTTCCTTCATAAAACAAAAACAAATATGCCGGTTATTCTCTTAACCCTTTTACTGATGATACCAAGCTTTGTACTAATAAACACTCTCCCCTCTCTTCCTGCACTCTTTGTTGTACTGGCTATAACACTCTCGTTCTATCTTACCGCTGACATCCATCGCTATAATTCAAAACAAAGCGGAATTATATCTATGATTTGTGCGGTAAGTTTGTTGTTGCTTTTAATATGCGTATATATAGCATCACCTATTGAAAAATACGAGCGTAAAGAGTGGCAAGATAATTTGCTTGAAACAATTGAGCAAATTTCATCAGGAAACACCGGCGGCAATTCTGATTTATTAAATCGAAAACAAAAAATAGCACATACTCTTGTACAAGAAACAGATTTGTCAAACGCAGGACCTATTCAGCAGACTCATGAGCTTGTTATGCAGGTAACAAATAATACCTGCTTATATGAACAAGAAATGTATTTGCGTGGCACTGCATATGCAAACTTCTCCGAAAACAAATGGAGTATTCTCAGCGATGACCAATTAAAAAATTATCCTGATAATTTTAATACTTTTAATTTAACCTCTGTATCTGCTGAGGAACAACGCATACGCATTATAACTAAAGATTATCACGATTTGTACTATACACCGTATTATCTTTCTTCAGAAAAAATCAGCTTCCAGCCACTTGCTGATATTTGTATTCCAAATGATGACTACAAAAAGTCGTATACAATGAACTACAAGCCGTTTAAAGGTACATTATTAACGCTTAACACCTATAACGAGGAATACAAAGAATATGTAGATTTTGTGCATAATAACTACCTCGGAATTTCTGATGATCTTCGGACAAAGCTTTATAATATCGGATTTAATAAGGGTATAGTAGCAGGTCAGGATACGCAAATTATAGTTCAAGGAGTTAAGAATTTAGTTCAAAACTCTGCTACATACTCGCTTAATACTCCCGCTGTCCCCAGAGATAAAGAGCTTCCTTTGTGGTTATTAACTTCAGATACCAAAACCGGCTATTGCGTTCATTTTGCAACTACAGCCGCAATGATGCTAAGAGCTTACAATATTCCGACAAGATATGTAACCGGCTATTATGCGTCAATAGAATTTGGCGAAAACGATATAACTACTGATAATGCTCACGCTTGGGTTGAATATTTTGACGAAAACTATGGTTGGATTCCGCTTGAAGCTACACCTTCTTCTTTTCAGCCTGCACAGCTTAATCATAAGTATGATTCATTGACTAATGAGCCGAGTACATCAGCTACTCAAGCTTCAACTTCTGCTTCTTCATCGACAACTGCTCCCACAACAAAGCCTACCGAAAGTAAGGACAAGGATAACAAAAGCAATACTAAAGTTGAACCTTTAACAATCGTTTTTGCCGTAGTTATTACTTTGATTTGCTTGCTCGTATTGCGTATTATAATAATACATATTGTTCGCAAAAAACGCTTTATTAATGGAAGTAATCGAAAGCGAGCGAGATATATTTTCAGGTATATCGTATTGTGTCATAAATTCCTGATAACCGAAATACCTGACGATATTTACACATCAGGTACTAAAGCGAGGTTTAGTAAACACACTCCAAGTGATGATGAACTAATTGCCTTGCTTGACTATGCCAAGGAATGTAAAAATACTTTATACGATTCTAATAATATATTTAAGCGTTTATTTTATAAATTAATTATTGTAATATAACCAATTAGCCAAACACCGTTAAAATGTAGAACGTATCCATATTTTAACGGTGTTTAAAATAAAACAATAATTATAATATAACTTTATAGTCAAAAATCGAAATAAAGATAGGAATGATAAAGCCGTGATTAGCAATAAATTAAATTTTTATCTAAACAAAGTTTATGATTCAATACCACAAAATTTAAAAGAAGTTTTCGATAACATACTAAATAACGCAACCTATGCAAGGGTTTTTGAAAAAGAACAAACCTTGCTTGTGCAAGTAAAAGAAGATTTTCATTATCAGCTATATGCATATTCGCTTGTTGACGGCTCATTTAAATTCAAGGTAGATATTCCCGAAGATTATTTTTTAATGTACTGCGTAAGCGTTAAAAAGTCTGACAGTATGGGAATGATTTGCAAACCAAAGGATATCAACGATAAATATGCTATTGAGTATGCAATTGATAAAACAAACGGAAATCTAAGTGACATCAGAAAAATTTTATCTACCGAAAATATAAATTTAGCTAACTCTGCTGAAAATACAAGCGAAAACTCAATTTATCCGATTACTGAGCTTTACACAAATAAAAAAGAAAATTCGGTAAAATGGAAATACAATTCAAATCAGATATCAATTGAATGCAATGAAAATGAAATCATAGTATATTGTATATATCACGATTTTGAAGAGCTTGTATTATTACTCACCGAAGATAAGAATAACAAACGAAATGTCTATATTTACAATCTTGACGGAAGTTTCCAATATAAGCTATGTATGCCGGCAAATTTTGAAATTTCTTATTGCCCTACTAAGTTATTTGATTACGACCGCAACGCTCTGCATATTATTTGCTATAATCAAGAAATTTCTAAATATGACGAACTAAAATATGTTTTGGTTCCTGACAACGGAGATTTATTTTTTGTCGGATATCAACGATAAACAAATCCATCGCCATATTATCATAGTGTTACCGTTCATTTTAATAAAATAATAAAAAACAAGAGCCTCACACGAATTTTGTGTGAGGCTCAAATTACATCATAAGATCATCATTATTATAATAACTCTTATCAGAAAGCTCTTCTTTTTCACTTAAATTAAAATCGCTATTTTTAAACATTCCGCTACCGATAGTATAATCTTGTTTACTAGCCCTTGTAGCGACATAAGCGATAACAGCAATTAAAGCAAGAAACCAAAATAGATATTGCATAATGTAATTCCTTATCTTAATAATTTGAAAACAGATACATAATCGTTCATACTTAAAAATTTTTGATAAAAAAGGTTGGTTGTATTAAGCTCAATTGTAAGCTTTTCAGAATTATTAAATTCATTTACTATTTTCTCTAGTTTTAGCTTATTATTATAATCAAATCCATTGTGACTATAATACGCAAGCGTAATATGTGGCGTAAATGGATATGGCAATAATCTGACCTTATCAATAAATTTATATAAATTCATCAGTTTAAGATACTCTGTTTCGCTCTTAGGTTTAAGTCCAAGTACAAGGCTTGTATTTGTCATATTGAAAATACAAGTAGATTCCATTAAAATTTTTCTTTCACATAAAAAAGTATCTTTTAACAAATCAATTAAAGCTATTTCATTAAAAAATGCTTCTCTTGAAGCAAAACTAAGCTTTTGTGATGCACTTAAATCGTGCAAAGTCATATGAAATGTATCAGGATGAAGCATTTCACAAAAGCATTTACGAGCAGACTTATACAAATCCATATTAATTTTTAATAAAATATCTTTAACACTTTCATCTAAATCAAACACGACAGTATCGCCATAAAACTCTTTAAATGAATTATTGCCGGCAACCTTCATTTTTAAATTTGGATTGACCTCAAATTTTCCTTCCCCTAGTCTAAAATCAGGATTTTGAAAAGAATTAATTCTATCTAAAAATTGGTTATAAGTTTCCATATTAAATTGTCCTACTTTCAAAATTATATTAATTACTAAAAAAAGCTAATAATATATTATTCTTTTTCGTACCAAAAATCAAGATTTTTATCCTTTTTTAATTCAGGATTCTTAGACAAAATTAATGTAAAAATGGAATACAAATCAGTATCAGGAAACTTTGCAGAATCATCAATAGTCTTAGAAAATAGCGTTATTTTTCTATCTTCATATTCAGCAACAAGCATTGCAACTTTAAATATATAAGCAGAGGTCGTATCTCCCTTTAACCATTTAACATTATTAAGCTTATGCACCGTATATGTATTTTCTTGTTTATGCTTAGATATAGAATTATTATTTTCAGTTTGAATATAAACTATATCATCCTCAACCCAATAATATCCAGTCTTATAAAAGAACGGAATTTTTTCAGTAACGCTGTAATAGATAATCAAACCAGCAACCATAATAAGACCACACAATATCCAAAAGAAAACATCCTGAATATATAAAAATTCAGCAATAATCATTTGAATACTAATAGCAATCGGTAATACAATACCTGAACAAAACATTCTTAAATACCAACTTTGATAAGTAAATTCAGTTTTATTCATTTTAAACCTCCACAGATTATCATTTTACAATTGTATCACGAGCAAGAATAGCTGCCGATTTATCCATATTACAAGTCAAGATATAAAAATCAGTCATACTGATAAGTCTTTCAAAATTATTAAGCATACATACAGCAAAATCTCTATTTAAAAAACGAGAAGTTTCAAAATACATCCGCTTTATAATTTCGTCAGAAGTTGGTTTTCGGATTAAATTACTCTCCCCTCGCTCAATAAAAACAATTGCACCAAGTACAGCTGAATCGTTATTAGCAATACCGCTTGCGCCGTCGAATGGCGTGCCATAAACAATACACTCATTATCATAAAGTCTAATCACAGGCTTATCGTCATTAATATATTTTACATCAGCCGAACCAAAAGCATCTACCCATAGCTTTGCGTGTGTAGACTTCCCCACTCCGCTATGTGCTGAAAAAAGATAAGCCTTACCTTTATATTTAATTGCTGATGAGTGTAATAGCATAGCATTTTTATTAGTAATGGCACGATTAAATTGCGATGCGAAAGCAAAATTTTCGGTTTCTCCCTTAGTTGTACCGGGTTTCATTTTTTTTAAGAGTCTATCTAAATACTCATCTGAAATTGTTAATTTTAAATCTGTTGTTTCCGATCCATAATACTCAAATGGTTTTGCAAGATTTTTTAAATTATCAAATCTAGGTTCAAATTCAGTAATAAATTCAGCGATTTTATATTTCATAATACCTCCAATATATTAATATCAAGCCAAATTAATATTTAACCTCATATTAACATATAAGCAGACCTACAAAAGTAAGTCTGCTTATAATTTTACGCAACTGATACAATATAAACCTGAATAGCAGTTACATCGTTAATATTAACTTTACCATCAGCATTATAGTCAAGTAATTCTCTAGGTTCTTGCCCAAGAGCGATTACATCTGCAAGATAACGCTGGAAAAGTGTTACATCACTAATTGTAAGCTCACCGTCTAAATTCACATCGCCCATAAGCTTTTTGTCGATGACCTCAAATGGAATGTTATTCGTACTAGCATACTGTTGAGCATATGAGCCATTATTACCATAAATAGTAAGATTTTTACAATTTTTAAATGAATTAGCAGCTATTTTAGTAACGCTGTCCGGAATTACAACTTTTTCTAAAGAAGTGCAATCAGCAAATGCAAAAGATGCAATAATAGTTGCGGAATCAGGAACAGTGAACTCCTTTAAAGATGAACAACCGCTGAACATCTGAGAAGTAATATACGGAAGCTGAGAATTAACAGTTACAGATTTTAAAGCCGAGCAATTTTGAAAAGCACCCAAACCTAATGTATCACAATTTTTTGGAATAACAATAGATTCAAGTGATGTCATATTGTAAAAAGCAAACTCATTGATTGTAGTTAAAGTATCAGGTAATGTAACATTTGTTATATTTTTCATACCACTAAATGCTGATGCATCAATACTTACAACTTTATCTCCAAGTATTGTTTCAGGTATATTAATATTTGTATTATTACCCACATAAGCGTTAATTGCCGCAGTATTTCCGCTAATAGAATATTTAAAATCTTCATATACAAAATAAGTTGCGGCAGATGCTGATATAGTTGTAATACTAGCAACTAAACAACAAACAATTAAATTTATACAAATTTTAGAAAGTTTCTTCATAAATATCACCATAATATTTTTGCTGGGGCAAACACAAATGCATTTGCCCCAGCTATAATTTTTATTCAGTGGCGGTAAAACTAATTACCAATCACCGTCGCCACCTTCGATACCAAGATCACCTTCTACAGGATCAGAAGGAGTACCAACAAAATCATCATTAAGAGTATCCTCAAAAAGAAATTTTGTAACATCAAAAGTTGGTTCACTGTAAAGCTTTTTCAAAAAATCACCTCATAAATTAATCAGTTATTACCTGTATTAGTTTCGATATGAGCAATGTCATAAAGGTTAAAGTAAACTGCATCAGAAATATATACAGTATCTGTATCCTTGTCATATACATAATAGAATGCCTTCATAATATATCTCTGATTATTTTCATTATTAGTATATCTTACATAATAATCAAGTCTGTTAAAGTTATTATAATTAGCGTTATCAATTAAGAGGTTATTAACCTTTTGATTACCAATAGTTGTAATACCTTTTGTACAAGACTTAGCAATTTCTTCAAGCTTAGCTCTTTCTGTATCTGCAGAACCTGTTATATTATATTTATACTGGTCACCTGAATAATTAGCTTTATTATTAGAAATATCAGCATCCTGTAATTGTACAGAAGGATCCATTGTAATAAGTAAACCAGTCTGATATCTTTCTTCGTTAGTATCTTCCATAAGCTTAGCGTATTCATCACTCATAAATGATACAATGAAATCAGCATAGAGATAGTCGGTCTTAACAGTACCATCGTCATTTGTAAACTGCTCTCTTGTATAGAATGCTTCAGAAATTGTAACAGAGTTAGTTATACCAGCATCAAATACAGGAACAATAACATAGTCATCAACGATCTTAAGTGCAAATCTCTCAGTGTAACATTTAGCTACTTCACGAGCACCATCTACATTAATTTCGCCAGCAATAGTTGAAGTGGTTTCTGCGTCATAAACTACCCAATAAGAGAACTTTTCACCCTCCGGGAAGAATGGTGCATTATTTTTATCAGGATCTGTTAAATATGAATTATACTCAATACCAGATACAGATTTAAACTGACCATCAGCAGAAGTCTTAATCTTAACTGTATAGGTTACAGGTGGTTGGCTAGCTGTTAATTCAGCATTTACACCATCAATATCAGCGTTCTCAATATTCCAGATACAATGCTTATAAAGTTCATCAATAGCAGGTGCATTATTTTTAATTAATTCTCTACCTGCTTCATTATCAATAGAGTAATTACCAGTTGAATTGTTATAGAATGAATTATCAAGAGGAATAACTACTACATATTCTCTCATCATATCAAATCTGTTTAAGTATTTATAAACAATTCTTGCATTAGCAGTTTGTGACTTAATATCTGAGTAGAAACTAAGAGCATTTACAGTTTGCTTACCATTTACATCAAATAACTGTGCTGCATAAACTGTGAATGTATAGCTCAACTCACCTGTTGTGCCTTCTACTTTATACTCAGGACCAACAATTTGATACTGAGCACCAACAGCCTCTAACCAAGCTACAAACTGATCTTTACCATCACAAATAGTTCTTAATGTGATCTGAACCATATCAGTAGGAAGAATTGTATCAAGTTTTACCTTATCAACATTTGTTTCTGCTGAAGCAATTTCTGTTGTATTACCACCACGGATTAAAGATACACCAAGATAATATGTACCTGAACCGTCGTGAGCTGATGGATATGTACCGCCATACTTAGTATGAGAAATCTCTAACGCACCTGTAGTAGCCTTTTTAAATCTTGCGATATAGTGGTTACTATTGGCAATTACAAGTCCTGTTGGGTTCATATCATTTGCATCGTAACCTTCAATACGCTTTGCGTTATCACCATTTGCATTATCTGCTACATACCAACCATCAAAAATCCACATACTATCAGAAGATGTAGAATAGAGATTCTGAGTAGATGATGTATCACAAGATATAGTTGCAAAGTTTGCATTTGAAGAACCGATAGAAGCAGTAGCACCTGTTACAGTACCCTTGTAAACAGTAGTAGTTTCGTTACCGGCGTTTACATTAGTATCAGTTGTATAAGTTTTGCCATCATCAGTTGTATACTGAATTGATACATAAGGTTTTACTTTAGCTGTTGACATTGTGTAGAGCCAACGGCCGTCTGAACGAACACCAGTCTGAGTGCCATCCGAATCATCCATACGCTCTTCTTCGTAAGTAATATAAGTTGGTCTGCCTTCATAAGCAGAAAGTGTAGTTTTAAGTGACTCATAAGCACTTGTACCTTTAATAAATGAGCTTGGGTTTGCTTTTGCAACAAGCTTTCCATCAGCATAAACATACCAGCGTGTTGTCCAACGACCTTTAGTTGTTGCATCACTTACACTTCTAGTGTCGTAGTTACCTGTAGATACAATGTATACCGCGTTTGAATTATATGTTGTTGTACCAGAAACAGGAGTACCACCTGTAAGATTGTTAAATACATCTACATCATCACGGCTGTAGTTTTTAAGTATATCCCAACCGTTACCGTTTTTATATGTATTAAATTGAGTCGAACCAAATGTGCCACCAATAGTTGTTACTAACCCTGATTCGTTCTTGTTATAAAGTTTTTTTCTATACTTTGCCTCAAACTTAATTGTATCATAACCTGCATTTGCTATATCGATTAAATCGTGATAGTCATAGGTTTGATAGTTAGTAGAATTACCAATTACATCACCATGTAAATCACCCTCAGCCATATTAGAAATTACTATACCTGAAAGTGCATATTCGGTTTCCTTTACACCGGTAGAACCATAATAGTATTTTGCAATCTTTGTATAGTACAAGCCGTCAGAGCCAAGAAGCATTGGCTGACCAGGATAATCTCCATAGTTTTTATTTGTACCTTCATTATCGATACCATTCTTATAATAATAAGGATAAATACCCATAGTTTTGCCCCAAGTATCAACTACTTCTGAAGCATCCATATAGAATGTGATGTAATCAGCATCAGGAATACGGTTATCAAAATAAACCGGAGTAATTTCAATTTTGTTGTTGATTGCTTTTGTTCCATCAACTACAAATGAACCCTCATATACACCGGGAGCAGTTTCTCTTGCTTTAACAGTTTCACCATTTACACAGTAACCCGATACATAGAAACCTTTACCTGTGGAAGAGTTGTAATAGCTTGAGCTAATTGTTGTTTTAATAGAAACTACCTGACCCTCAGCCGTATCATAGATACCATAATAAGTCTGTCCATCTCTACTACCAAAGAATCCGCTTGTAAGAACAGTATCACCATACTTATTACTGCTACCGTCACCACGAGTAGAACCGTCTTTAGCATATATCTTATAGTGAGCAGGACCTTGGTTAATTGTACTTAACCATACATTAGTACCATCAAAGTATACATAAGCATCAGAACCGGTATCATTTTTAAATCTTATAGGGTTTGAATCTACCCAAGTACCAGACTTGCCATTTGCTTTACCTGTTTTAGTGATTGAAGCAGTTGAAGCAGAAAGAAGCTGTGATTCATTATAAATAGTAAATGAAGAACCTGCAGTTACCTTATTAGACGAAATATATACGCCTTGCTGAGTAAGTGTAAGAACTAAAGGATAATCCTTATTATTTTCCTGTGAAGCGTTCTGTAAATAATACTTACCTTTTCTAAAGTTTGCAGTAGCATTAATATCGCCATTTACTGTAATTGTAACTGTTGCAGTTGATGTACTACCTGATTTAATTGAGTGAGGACCTGTGATTATCCAATTATCAAAGAAGAAACCTGAATCTGCTGTAGCAGTTAAAGTAACTGTATCGCCCTCAACAACTGTACTTGAAGGAGATACTGTAACTGTACCATTGCCGGCAGAAGAAGCATACACTGAGCAAGCTTGGAGCTCTGTAATCTCAGCGGATACTGTTGTATCGTCAGCAGGCATTGCAAAGCAGTAAGCACTCTTTGCAGAATCGTATGTTGCAGTTTTAGTTGTACCATTAGCTGTATATTTTACGCTTCTACATCTTTCGTTAGAAGCCAAACCGCTAACATACACATAAACAGTTTTGCCTTCGTAAGCTGAAGTTATTACAGCATTACTTGAATCTTTAATAGTTAATCTTGCATCATCAGTTGTAATGCTATAAGTTTGAGCCGGTTTAAATGTAGCTGTTACTGTTACATCCTTACCAGGCATTGTAAATTGATTGTTAGTTACAGTAATATCAGCACCATCTGCATCTGTTACTGTTATTGTATCAAGTACATAACCTTCATTTGGAGTAGCAGTAATTGTAACTGTTTCACCCACTGGAGCAGAAGTTTTGTTAACTGTTACTGTACCATTAGTTGCTGTATTACAAGTTACGGAATAACCAGCTTTGGTAAAGTTAGCATAATAAGTAGACGCACCAGATACTGAATAAGTATATGTAGCAGAAGTTGATACTCTTGTGCCACTTGCATTATACCAACCTTCAAATGTGTAACCTGCTGATAAACTTGAATATGAAAGTGTTGTAGTAGCAGTTTTAGATGCATCTTTCCATGTTGCTGTACCTGCAGTAGATGAAGCATCTGACTGAGTAAAGCCATTAGTAGCATAGTAAGCTGACTTAATTTTAAGTGTAGCCACTTGCTGAGAAACAACAGTACCATTTACTTTTGTCTTTAAAGTCTGTGTATATTTTGGTAAATCGCTAAGACTTCCATAATATGTAATTGAAATTTGAGTATTATCAGTACTGTTTGTTGGTGTAATTACATATGAAGAACCAGATTCAAAAGTATAATTATTAGTATAAGCAGCAGTATTATGAGCTGCATTTGTAAGGTTAGATGAACCCCATTTACCTTCACCATAATCACCATCATGCGCAATCACAGCGATGTAAGTAGCTCCATCCCATGATGAACTACCATGATCATAAACATATAAACTCGATCCTGAAACTTTAGTCATCTTATAAGTAGATGTATAATCACCTTTACCTATACAAAGAAAAATATTTGTATTAGTCCAGCCTGTGAGTGAATTATCAAAGTAAAAAGTACCGCCCTTAACTGTAACCGCACTGGTTGAAACCATACCAACAGTAACCATTGAAACAGCCATCATCAGTGATAAAACTGCTGACAACGCACGCTTGCCGATGCGTTTAAAATTTAATTTCATTTTTATTACCTCCAAAAAAGTAGGTTTATTTTACATTGTCTGACCGCAATGTTTACATGCCGGCAATTGCCTTTTGAATGAGTGTAGCATCCTTAACATTTACCTGACCATCGAGATTAGCATCGAAAAGCATAGTCTGTAAAGGATTATACTCGGCAACAGATGCACTAAGCTTTTGTACTTCTGTTACAGATGCAACTGTAAGCATTGTGCCGACAAGAGCACCCATTTTGTGAATATTATCACCAATTCTTGTAAAACCTACTGTATTGTCGCCTGATGTATTTCCATATACCATATTAAGAGCAGTATGGAAATAGTTACGGATATACTCAGGTTCTGCACTTAAGTTTACAACCTGTGTACCGTTCATAAGGTTATCTACACCAAAATAGTATGATGTATTAGAAAGAACACCCTTATAAGTAGCGTTCATATCTGTACCATTAGTTCTAAATACAAGAGTTGTAGCAGCTGTTGTACTTACATTGATTGTTGTTTTATACCAATAGAACTTAACTGCACCTGAGTATGAAGGACCAAGATATAAAGCCTTTGTCCAACCATTTACTGATGCACCATTTACTGTAAGCTTTGGCTGATAATCATATGTTGAAGATGTTTTAAAGTAAATGTCTACATCCATTTGAGCTGGTTTCTCAATAGCAGTTACCGTTAATGTACCAGAAACTGTTTTACCATTATTATATAAAACAGTTACAGTAAATGTATAATCACCAGCTGTAGTAAATGTAGATGCAGGTACTGTATATGAATTATATGAACCTGTATAGAGTACAACTCCGTCTTTCTCAAAAGTAAATTTTTGAGGTGATATAGAAGCCAACATTTTAGCACTTGCTGTAAGAACTACATCAGTTTCATTAATAAATGGTTTTAAAGTTGAAGCAGAAAGTGTTACAGCACCCTCAAACTTGTTTACAGAAATTTCACCTGTAATTGTGTTTGATCTAACAGTTTTATCACCCTTAGTACCTGTAACATATACTGAAAGGTTGTGTGGACCTGCTGTTGCAAAGCTTGTATTAAAAGTATAAGAAGTAGCCGCTACAGTTTTGTGAGCAAGCACTGTTGAACCTTCGCAAAGATAATATGTATAAGAACCGGTTAAACCTGCATCAGCAGTTGGAATAGCATCAACAGTAATTGAAAACTCATCACCTACATAAACTGTTGGTGGAATGTTTGCTGTTGCAGAAAGCAAAACTTCGTAAGCAATTGTAAGCTTATATGATGCTGTGTCAAATGAGAATGTATATGTACCTCCACGAGCATTAAGGATAGAGTACGGTTCTTCATATACACAGTTAGTTTGACCTGCGTTAATAAAGTCGTTTACAGTTGAAGGAAGTTTAAAGTATAAATCCTCATCTTCTGAATCATACATAACATTAAATGGATATTCGCCACTGTTATCAAGATTTACATCTAATGTATAAACATTAGTGCCTGAAACCTTATTCATCTTAGTTGAAGTACCATTAATATTTAACTTCCATTCAGGACGAACAGTTAAGTCTGTAACATAGATAGATTTATTAGATGCTTTACCACCACTGGTAAGGCTACCTGTAAAAGTGATTCGAATTTTCTTTGTACCTGATGGCTTACCAGAAATTAATAAGAAATGCTTTTGGCCGTTCTCTTTACCCTCTGTTGAAAAACCTGTTGATTTATCTTTATCAATAACGTTACCATTATTTGAGCTATCAATAATAGCACCTGTGAATGCAGCTGAGCTATTTGAACTAATAGTAAAGAAAAAATTGCTTGTTAGCTCATCACCTGTTAATTCAACATAATAAGAATTATTACTTGTGTCCTTTGTCATAGCTTTTGATTTATTACTGCCATTAGGTAAATCAGAATCAGTACCTCCAAAGTGCAAGTAATAATCGCCTGTTGCAGGTGTGTCGCCACCGCCGCTGGAACCGCCGCTGGAATAAGCAGACCAAGTACCATTGCTATAATAGGTTGTACCATTATAAGATCCAGATGATGTTGTATTTGGAGTATACATAGGCTTACTTGTTGAGAAGTCGCCTCTATACACTGCACTGGTATTATGGAAATTACCGTAACCAGCTTGTGAATCTTTAGTAAAAGCAATGTATTGCGAATAATTACCGGTATATGTACAAGAATACACATCAGTTGTTCCTGACACCTTTGACATTTCAATAGGACCGCCAGCTATACCATTGGCACCTGAGCCTTTATCATCACTCCAATATGAACCGCTATAAAAATATGCGTAAACTTTGCTCCAGCCAACGGTATTTTTAAAATATACTGTAATAGTACCTGAAGCAGCATTTACAGGGACCATACCGACAAACATTGTTGAAAGTGCAATCATTAAAGTTAAAACAACTGCAAGTGAACGCTTACCGATACGAGTAAATTTTGTTTTCATAATAAATTACCTCCATAACCTTTTATGATTTTGCAGGGAAGCTATAAGTTTTTATGGCAGAAAGAGGAATTTGCTTATACTGCCGACAGCTTTTATCGCCTGACCTACAATGAATACATTTTGTATTCGGCTGTAAAAATGTATAGTACCCCACAATTTATTTATAGTCAATTATAACATTTTAATAGAAAAAATTCAATCTTTTAAACCCTCTTTTATGCTTTTTGTAGATTATTATAATTTACGACTTTACAATTTAGGCAATATTGACATTTTGTGCAATTTATTTATATTTCTGTCAATATATTGTTATTTTAATGAAATAAATATGTTATTGATTTATCTCTAATTTAATGCTAAAATAATATCTAATACATAAAGAAAGGATTATTAAAATGAAAACACAAAGATTATCTGTTAAAATCACAAGTCTTGTATGCGTATTTATGCTTGCGTTTACAACTGTTATATTTGCCGGTTGTGGCGGTAACACAAGCTCTACTACTACTGCTAACGAGGCTACAGCCGTAAGTCCTGACAATTACGCAGGTAAGCATCACGCTGTTATTGACATTGAAAGCTACGGCAAAATTACTGTTGAGCTTGACGGCGATGTTGCTCCTATTACTGTTAAAAACTTTATTACACTTGCTAACCAGAAATTTTATGACGGTCTTACCTTCCACCGCATTATTAAAGACTTTATGATGCAGGGCGGCGATCCACTTGGCAACGGCACAGGCGGTAGTCCTAATAATATTAAGGGTGAATTTTCAAGCAATGGCGTAAAAAATGACCTTAAGCACACAAGAGGTGCTATTTCTATGGCTCGTTCTATGGATAAGGATAGTGCAAGTTCACAGTTCTTTATTGTTCATAAAGATAGTCCACACCTTGACGGCGAATATGCTGTATTTGGTTATGTAACTGAGGGTATTGAGATTGTTGACCAAGTTTGCAACAACACTCCTGTACTTGATGGTAACGGCACAGTTAAGGATATTTATCAGCCTATTATTAATTCTATAAGAATTATCGACTAAAATTTAATTGTATATAATTAAGCCATATTCGCATAGCTCAACAGTTGTGCAAATATGGCTTTTATTTTTTAGATATAAAATTTTGTTATTTGCAAATATCTGCAAATTTACCATTAGTAAGCTCAACAAGGCAATTTGGTTCTAAATCAATTTGATAGCCAATCTTACCGGCACTTACAATTATTTCGGGGATATTATTAGCTGTGATATGATATGTTGTTGTATACTGCTTTTTCATACCTAAAGGTGAGCAACCACCACGAACATATCCGGTAACCTTAGTAATATCTTTAACAGGTATCATTTCAACCGACTTTTCACCCACACTTTTAGCACATTTTTTGAGGTCTAACTCCTCTGCAACAGGAATTACAAACACATAGTAATTTCCACTAACTCCTTTAGTAACAAGTGTTTTGAACACATATTCAGGATTTTGACCTAAAAGCTTTGCTACTGTTACACCGTCTATAGCTTCTTTTCCGTGAGGATATTCATAAGCTTTATAGCTTACTTTTGCTTTTTCAAGGATTCTCATTGCGTTTGTTTTTAATTCAGCCATAATTATTCCCCTAAACTAAATTCGGGAGTGCCATTAAGCACCCCCGACCAATAAATATAAATTATCTTCTGTTAAATCCGCCTCTACGGTCATTGCCATGAGGTCTGCGTGGGCGTGAAGAACGCTCATCAGAAGGATCGTTTTCAGGTGTAAGACCATCTACATCAATTAAAACCTGACGACGAGAAAGATTAAGTCTGCCCTTGTCATCAATTTCCATTACCTTTACACGGATAATGTCACCAACATTTACTACATCAGTTACATGCTCTGTACGCTTAACATCAAGCTGAGAAACATGAACAAGACCTTCTTTACCCGGAGCAATCTCAACAAATGCACCAAAGTCCATAATGCGAGTAACTTTACCGAGGTAAATTGCACCCGGCTCAGGATCAACAGCGATTGTATTGATAATCTCAATTGCACGCTTACACTTGTCAGCATCAATACCTGATACAAATACCTGACCAAATTCGCCGTCTTCCTCAATGTCAACCTTTACGCCACATTCAGCCTGAATTTCCTTGATAACCTTACCGCTCTTACCGATAACCTCGCTGATTTTGTCAGCAGGAATTGTTGTTGTATACATTTTTGGTGCATACTCAGAGAGCTCTTCTCTTGGCTCAGCAATAGCCTGAAGCATAACTTCATCAAGAATGAAGTTACGAGCCTTGTGAGTCTTTTCAAGTGCTTCCTTAACCATTTCAGGTGTAAGACCGCTGATTTTAAGGTCCATCTGGATTGCTGTGATACCTGTGTGAGTACCTGCAACCTTAAAGTCCATATCGCCGAAGAAATCTTCAAGACCCTGAATATCAACCATTGTCATCCAACGGTCGCCCTCAGTGATAAGACCGCAAGAAATACCTGCAACAGGAGCCTTAATTGGAACACCAGCATCCATAAGAGCAAGTGTTGAACCACAGATTGAGCCCTGTGATGTTGAACCGTTTGAAGAAAGAACTTCTGATACGAGTCTGATTGCATATGGGAAATCCTCTACTGCAGGAATAACAGGAACGAGAGCACGCTCTGCAAGAGCACCGTGACCGATTTCTCTTCTGCCCGGTCCACGGCTTGGCTTTGTTTCGCCTACTGAGTAGCTTGGGAAATTGTAGTGGTGCATATATCTCTTCTCAGTTTCACCGTC
>JAXJSN010000016.1:0-30261 GCA_036310085.1 Ruminococcus sp. | reverse complement strand
TTACCTGCTGAACGAGCAAGCTGAGCACCTCTACCTGGATAAAGCTCTACATTGTGGATAAATGTACCTACAGGGATAGCTGTAAGTGGTAATGCGTTACCTGGCTTAATATCAGCGTTTACACCTGCAACAACCTTATCGCCAACCTTGAGACCTTCCGGAGCAAGGATGTATGCCTTCTCGCCGTCTGTATACTCGATAAGAGCGATGAAAGCTGAACGGTTTGGATCGTATTCTAATGTTTTAACAATAGCTTCAACATCAAACTTCTGACGCTTGAAGTCAATAATACGGTACTTTCTGCGATTACCGCCGCCTCTGTGGCGAACAGTGATTCTACCGTAGCTGTTACGGCCAGCCTTTTTATTTAAAGGAGCAAGTAAGCTCTTTTCAGGCTCAACCTTTGAAAGTACTGAATAATCAGTAACCGACATATTTCTTCTTGAGTTGATAGTCGGCTTAAATACTTTAATAGCCATTTGGTTTCACTCTCCTCATGATGGCTTTGCGGGATTGGCTGTCTCCCATACATTCTGTCTGAACATATCAGACTTACATCATGCCTTCAAAAAATTCGATAGGCTTGCTGTCTTCTTTAAGTGTTACGATTGCCTTTTTCCAGCTCTTTGTGTAACCGCCGTTGTTTCTGCCCTGACGACGGAACTTACCGCGAACGCTTACAGTATTAACCTTAGCAACCTGTACTTTGAAAAGCTCTTCGCAAGCTTTAGCAATTTCAATCTTGTTTGCTGACTTAGCAACCTCGAAAGTATATACCTTGTTAACTGTGCCGAGCATACTCTTTTCTGTAATAATCGGACGAATAACGATATCCTGAGCTATCATGCATATACCTCCTCAATCTTGCTTACTGCACCCTTAACGATAACAAGCTTGTTAGCATTCAAAATGTCATAAACATTAAGTGTATTAACCTGAGTTGTCTTAACGCCTGGGATGTTGTTAGCTGATTTGATAATCTTGCTGTCAACCTCTGGAAGAACGATAAGAGTCTTCTTATCAGCCTCAATAGCCTTGAGCATTGCAGCAATAGTCTTTGTCTTATATTCATTCATAGAAATTGAATCTACGATGATAATTTCATTTTCCATAGCCTTTGAAGATAAAGCTGACTTTAAAGCAAGTCTCTTAACCTTCTTGTTTACAGAGAATTTGTAGCTTCTTGGCTTTGGAGCGAATACAATACCGCCGTGTGTCCACTGTGGTGAACGAGTTGAACCCTGTCTTGCACGACCTGTACCCTTCTGTCTCCATGGCTTTCTACCGCCACCAGAAACTTCAGCTCTTGTAAGAGCAGACTGTGTACCCTGACGCTGTGCAGCGAGGTAGCTTACAACAACCTGATGCATAACAGCGGCATTTGGTTCAATACCGAATATGGAATCTGCAAGGTCAATTGTACCAACATTCTTGCCTTCCATATTTACAACTGCTAAATTTGGCATTTATAATCCCCCTTCCTTACGCTTTAACGGAATCTTTAATTACAACGATTCCCTTATTTGGACCGGGAACAGCACCCTTAACTGCGATAAGATTGTTTTCAACATCAACCTTAACAACTGTGAGGTTCTGAACTGTTACCTTTTCTGCGCCGAGGTGACCTGCCATTCTCTTGCCCTTCCATACTCTTGAAGGTGATGAGCAGGCACCGATTGAGCCGCCGTGACGAACGCAAGGACCTGTACCGTGAGTTTCCTTAAGACGGTGGAAGTTCCAACGCTTAATTACACCAGCTGTACCCTTACCTTTGCTCTTGCCGGTTACATCAATCTTTTCACCAGGGGTGAATACATCCACCTTAACGAGGTCGCCTACATTGTAAGCGTCTGTGTCGTTAAAACGGAACTCTTTAAGAGTTTTCTTTGGAGCTACACCAGCTTTATCGAAGAAACCCTTCATTGGCTTGTTTACCTTATGTGGCTTTAAATCGCCGTAACCAAGCTGAACTGATGCGTAGCCGTCGTTTTCAACTGTTTTCTTAGCTGTAACCACACATGGGCCTGCTTCGATAACAGTTACAGGAATAAACATTCCCTTTTCATCGAAAATCTGTGTCATACCGATTTTCTTGCCGATGATTGCTTTCTGCATTTGTATATCCTCCTTATAGGTTATTGGTTGGCTTTACACCAACATGACCCTGTCTGCTTGTAGGTTGGTACCGATTATAATTTAATCTCGATATCAACGCCGGCAGGGAGCTCTAAGCTCATAAGAGCCTCGACTGTCTTGTTTGACGGTCTTAAGATGTCGATAAGACGCTTGTGAGTTCTGATTTCAAACTGCTCACGGCTGTCCTTATACTTATGAACAGCACGAAGAATTGTTACAATCTGCTTCTCTGTTGGAAGTGGAACAGGACCTGATACTCTAGCACCTGTACGCTTTGCTGTTGCAACGATTCTCTCAGCTGACTGATCAACCAACTGATGATCGTAACCCTTTAATCTTATTCTAATCTTTTCCTTGACTGCCATTATCGTCGCCTCCTTAAAAATTTAGTTGGCGGGCGTTTGCTTTCAAAAACTTTTTTTGAAACTCTGCCGGGTGTTTCGTACCCCTGCATTAAAAAACCCGTTTAACTATTCAGTTAACCGGGACCGTTCTGAAAGCTTTTGAGCATAGTTATAGACAAAGCAACCCCATTGCCATACATTTTGCTCGTGTTTCATTGTAATCGCCCGGTTTAAAATCGGACATACTCCACGGAAAAACCGACCTCACAGGTCGCAACCTCCCGCTTCATCGCATATCAGTGTGCAGTCACACAAGCATTATTATACTATTAAAATCTGTATTTTTCAACCTTATAGCAAAAATATATGCGTAGAATTTTACTTTTATTATTTTTATATTTTTGTTAATATTGCACATATTGTCAAATGAGTTTAAATATTCTATAATATATACATAATTTAACTTTTACAGGGTGATTTATATGAAGCATATTTATTTTGGTGACGGAAAAGGCAAAACAACTGCGGCAATCGGCATTGCAGTACGAGCTGCCGGAAGCAACTTAAAGGTTCTTTTTGTACAATTTTTAAAAACTGAATTTTCGGGTGAACGCCATGTACTGAGCCATCTTGAAAATGTTTCCCTGACCTTCTGCCCGATCGAGCTTCATTTTACCTATGAAATGGATGAAAAAGAAAAGGCTCACGCCGCAAAGATATTCAAAGGAGTTTTTGACAGAAGCGTTACAATGGCTCTTACACAAAAATTTGATATGATTGTACTTGACGAAGTTTTTTCGGTAATCAACGCTGGTATGCTTACCGAGTCAGAGGTTTTTGAATTTATCGCAAATGTTCCGTCTAGTATGGAGATTATTATGACCGGTCATAATCCATCGCAAAAGTTTATTGACAATGCAGATTATGTTACTGAGTTTAAAAAGGTTAAACACCCTTATGACCGTGGAATTACAGGCAGAATCGGCATTGAGTTTTAAGTTTTTATATTTTTCTTAGCACAAACTACTCCGATGTTATTTTGGAGTAGTTTATTTTTTCACTTCACACGCAAAAACTAAAAGTTTTGGTCCAGCCTTTTCAAAAATTCCGTTAATAACGGAATTTTAGTAATTTTCCGTGAAGTTAAAGGGCTTCGCCCTTTAAAATCCCACGAGGGCGTTGCCCTCGACCCATAAACTTTTGAAAAAGTTTAATCAAAACTTTTAGTTTTTTCTGTCGGACATATAAGTTTCAGAAAACACAGGCTATCCGCTTGATTTGGATACAACACTTTGTTACCTTTGGGTCTGAGATTAAATTTTAAAAGGCTGTCGCAATGCGACAGCCTTTCTTTATATACCTAACGATTAATTTTTATATAGCTCTTACACGGATAACGCCTTCAACTGCGGCAATAGCCTCAACATTTGAAGCGTCTGCACCAGTAACATCAATAATAGAATAAGCATAGTCGCCACGGCTCTTGCTTAACATATTTTCAACATTACCCTTTACCTCTGAAAGAACCTTTTTAAGAAGCTCAGGAACATTCTTATGCATTACGCAGAAACGAACATCGCCTGACTTTGCAAGTGAAATTGCAGGATAGTTTACTGAATTTACAATATTACCGTTTTCTAAATACTCCTTAAGCTCGTCACAAGCCATAACAGCACAGTTGTCTTCACTTTCAGGAGTTGAAGCACCAAGATGTGGCATACAAATGATATTCTCTTCACCGATAATATCATCAGTAGCAAAGTCAGTAACATACTTTGCTACCTTGCCGCTCTTAACTGCCTCAAGAACTGCTGTAGAATTTACAAGACCGTCACGGCTGTAGTTGAGAATACGAACACCGTCTCTCATCTTAGCAATCATATCTGCATCAACCATATCCTTAGTATCAGGAGTGAGCGGAACATGGATTGTAAGATAATCGCAGTTTACCATAACTGACTCGCTGTCTTTCATAAGCTTAACAGCAGGATTTAATTTAAGAGCATTTGCAACTGACATAAATGGGTCGTAACCAATAACATTCATACCAAGTGCTACTGCTGCGTTAGCAACAAGAATACCGATAGCACCAAGACCAACTACACCTAATGTCTTGCCCTTGATTTCAGGACCAACGAACTGGCTCTTGCCCTTTTCTACCATCTTGCCAACTGCATCGCCGTTACCCTTAAGAGTTTTTGCCCAGTCAATACCCTCAACAACCTTACGAGAAGAAAGGAAAAGACCTGTAATAACAAGCTCTTTAACAGCGTTTGCATTTGCACCCGGAGTATTAAATACTACAATACCCTGCTCTGAACATTTGTCCTTAGGAATATTGTTTGTACCGGCACCGGCTCTTGCAATAGCAAGGAGGTTTTCGCCAAACTCCATATCGTGCATTGCGGCACTTCTTACTAAAACGGCATCAGGATTTGCAACATCCTCACCGAAATTATAGTTATCGCCAAGACGGTCAGTACCGATAGCGGCGATTTTATTCAATGTAAGTACATTAAACATTATAATCCAACCTTTAATATATTATTTGCCGATAACAATTACTTGTTTTCAGCCTCAAACTTTTTCATAAACTCTACAAGCTTTTCTACACCCTCGTATGGCATAGCGTTGTAGATAGAAGCTCTCATACCGCCAACAGAACGATGACCCTTGAGGTTTACAAAACCTGCCTCAGTTGACTCCTTAACAAACTTAGCATCAAGCTCTGCGTTACCTGTAACGAAAGGAACATTCATAAGTGAACGGTCCTCAGCAACAACTGTACCCTTGAAAAGCTCTGAGTTGTCGAGGAAATCGTAAAGAAGCTTAGCCTTTTTCTCGTTATGCTCTTTCATCTTATCAAGACTGCCAAATTCTTCCTTAATCCAATCAAGAACAAGCTTAGCAACATAAATTGAATAGCAAGGTGGTGTATTGTAAAGAGAATCTGCATCAGCGTGAATTTTATAATCGAGCATTGTAGGAGTAATATCCATAGCATTGCCGATTAAATCTTCTCTGATAATAGCGATTGTAAGACCTGCACCTGCGATGTTCTTTTGAGCACCTGCAAAAAGAAGACCAAACTTTGAAACATCAATTGGCTCTGAAAGGATATTTGAAGAAATATCGCCTACAAGCGGAATATCGCCTGTATCAGGAAGTTCATGGTAAACAGTACCATAAATTGTATTGTTAAGGCAGATATATACATAGTCTGCATCCTCACGGAACATAGACTTATCTGTCTTTGGAATATATGAGAAAGTCTTATCAGCAGAAGAAGCAACAGCCTTTGCATCGCCGTACTTTTGAGCTTCTTGATAAGCTTTTTTAGCCCACTGACCTGTGATTATGTAATCAGCCTTATTATTCTTATTCATAAGGTTGAGTGCAACCATAGCAAACTGAGTTGAACCGCCACCCTGAAGGAAAAGAACCTTGTAGTTATCAGGAATGTTCATAATCTCACGGAGAAGAGCCTCAGCATCCTTAATAATCTTATCATAAGTTTTGCTACGGTGTGACATCTCCATTACACTCTGACCGCTACCCTCATAGTCGAGCATTTCAGCCGCTGCTCTCTTGAGTACAGCCTCAGGAAGCATTGATGGGCCTGCAGAAAAATTATATACTCTTGCCATATTTAAAATCTCCCTTAATAAAAGTTTAACGATTAAACATTATTATACTCTTTTAAAGCACTAAAGTCAACAACTACATTTATTTTATGTTGAACAATTCAAAATTTGCAAAAACAAAGTCAATAAAAGGTTAATTAGCCAAGCTTAATCTCGCCAATGCAACCGATAATATCTTCTTTCATTCTTATAGCCTCGTTACGAGCGGCAACAGCAAAATCTTCTTCTGTAAGTCCCTGACTTTTCCAAGCACACATAATGCCACGGCTTGAATTAATAATTGCACCAAGACCATTTGCATCGAATGCATTTTTTGCATCTTCAGCGCCGCCACCCTGAGCACCGTAGCCCGGCACAAGGAAGAATGTGTGAGGAAGCTTTTCTCTCATTTCTTTAAGCTGTTCAGGATATGTTGCACCTACAACCGCACCTACAGCTGAGTAGCCATACTTACCCATAAGCTCCTCGCCCCAGCTTTCGCACATCTTGCCCATCTGATCGTAAACTGTTTCGTTAGTATCGAGAAGCTTCATATCCTGAAGCTCGCCTGAGCTTGGGTTAGATGTTTTTACAAGAACAAAAATACCCTTATCCTGCTCATCACATACTTTTGCAAGTGGCTTAATGCCGTCTGTGCCGAGGTAGCCGTTTACTGTAAGTGAATCTGCACCAAATGCATCAATGCTTTCGCCTGCAACATCTGTTGTGCCGAGGTGAGCAGTTGCGTAAGCTTCCATAGTTGTACCAATGTCGTTACGCTTGCCGTCAGTAATAACAAACATACCCTTTGACTTTGCATAAGCGATTGTGTCGCAAAGAGCCTTTACACCCTGCCAGCCGTACATTTCGTAGTAAGCCGCCTGTGGTTTAACAGCAGGAACGATGTCATACAAAACATCAATAAGAGCCTTGTTAAACTCGAAGAGTGCAGCAGCCGCTCCATCAAGATTTTTGCCGTATTTTTCAAAACATTTTTCCTTTATTGATGCAGGGATGTACTCAAGCTTTGGGTCAAGTCCTGCAACAGTAGGATTCTGCATTTTTACAATATTTTCAATAAGTCTGTCAAAAGCCATAATTATATCTCTCTTTCATTTTTATTGTATTTTATTAAAAAATTAACATCTATCAGCTGTTAATAATATCGTAAAGCTCGTGTGCAAAAGCAGAGTAATCCTCTCTGTTTTCTTTTGCAAAAGAAATAGCCGGGCGAGGGTGAGTATTGTACTGACCTGTGAGCATATATGGAATATCATATCCCCATTTTACGCCCTCTGCTCTTAACTTATGAGTATGTTCTTCGATAATCTTAAGAATAGGCTCAACCTTATACTTAGGATTTTTAAGGAATCCTAAAAGAAGCTCCAATGCACAGTTACCAGCACCTCTGCCCATACCGTCTACAGTTGCATCAAGGTAGCTTACACCCTGAGTCATAGCTTCGATAGTATTTGCAAATGCAAGCTGTTGATTGTTGTGAGCGTGAATACCAACTGACTTGCCGTATTTGTCGCCATACTCGCAATAAAGCTCTGCAAGTCTTCTTGATTCCTCAGGATACAAAGAACCGTAGCTGTCTACAATATAGTACGCATTTACAGGACTTTGACCGAGAATTTCAAGAGCAGTTATAATATCCTCTGTTCTTGCTTTTGAAACCGCCATAATATTGATAGTTGTTTCGTAACCTTTTTTTGCACAATCCTCAATCATTTCAACTGCCGCAGGAATTGAATGGATGTATGTAGCAATTCTGATTAAATCAATAGGGCTTTCTTTTTTAGGGAGAATATCCTTATAATCTGTTCTGCCTACATCAGCCATTACTGCAATTTTAAGAGGAGTTTTATTTTCGCCTACAACTTTTCTGATATCTGAATCATTGCAGAATTTCCACTTACCAAAATCTTCTTCACTAAAAATTTCCTTGGAAGCCTTATAGCCGAACTCCATATAATCTACTCCGGCTTTTACATTAGCCTCGTATAAATCCTTTACAAATTTATCAGTAAATCTAAAGTCGTTACAAAGACCACCATCACGAATTGTAGCATCTACAACTCGTATATCTTTTCTTACTGAAAGTAAGTTTCCCTTATGTGCCATAGCTATTATCTTCTTTCTTTAATTATATAGATTATTTATCCTCAAAAACAACTCTTCCGCCCAAAAGTGTCATTTTAACTTTACCTGTAAGCGTTTTGCCCTTAAACGGTGTATTTTTACTTTTGCCGTGAAGCTTGTTTTCATCAACAACCCACTGCTCATCTGCATTTACAAGAGCAATATCTGCCGGCATATCAACATCAATTGCACCTGCTTTTATACCTAAAATCCTTGCAGGATTAAGGCTCATTTTTTCAACAAGTTGAGGCATTGTAATAAGACCGGTTTTTACAAGATATGTCATTGTTACCGCAAGTGATGTTTCCATACCGATTGAACCATTAGGAGCTTTTACAAAGTTCGACTTATCCTCAACGGTATGAGGTGCGTGGTCGGTAGCGATTGCATCAAGTGTGCCGTCCTGCAAACCCTCGATAATAGCCTCAAGGTCTGCCTGAGTACGAAGCGGAGGATTCATTCTGTAATCTGCATCTGCTCTTAAAAGCTCTTTTTCGGTCATAGAAAAGTAATGCGGAGCAGTTTCGGCAGTTACCTTTACACCTCTGCGTTTTGCATCTCTGATAAGAGCTACACTTGTTTTTGTGCTGACATGGCAAATGTGAACAGGTACATCAAGTGCCGCTGCAAGTGCAATTTCTCTTGCTGTACCGCAATCCTCAGCCGCTGCCGGTATTCCCTCTACGCCAAGCTTTTCGGATACTTCGCCCTGATTTATAATCCCCTTGCCGGCAAGGAAAATATCCTCGCAATGAGCAACAACGCTCATACCAAGTGTTGCCGCCTTTTGCATTGCATCGCTTAGATATTTTGTGTTTTCAACAGGTCTGCCATCATCTGACAAAGCAATTGCACCTGCATTTTTTAATTCTTCAATATCGGTAGGTTCAATACTTTTAAGCCCTTTGGTAATGCTTGCCGCAACATAAACATTTGCATCGGCTGTTTTAGCTTTGTCAATAATATATTTTACAGTTTCGGCATTATCGACTGTAGGTAAAGTGTTTGGCATAGCAAGCAAGCTTGTTACACCGCCTGCCGCTGCCGCCTTGCAACCACTGAAAATATCTTCTTTTTGGGTTTGACCCGGATCACGCAGATGAACATGCATATCAACAAGACCCGGCAACGCATACATACCCTGAGCATCAATTATTTTGCAGTCACAATCAATATTTTTGCAAAGCTTTTTAATTATTCCGTTTTCAATCAAAATATCAAGCTCTTCATTTATACCATTTTCAGGCGATACTACAAAAGCATTTTTAATAAGCAAATTTTCCATAGCTTACCTCTTTATCTTCTTTTATTACGGATGTTTTCCGAATATTTTTTCTTTGTTGGAGAGGTTTTTGCCGAGCTTCTCTGAGCAGGTCTGCGGTCGGTTCTGCTGTGAACCTTCACAAGCTCGCCGTTTGCCTGTCTTGCTCGTTGCTGTCTTAGCTGTGCCTCTCGTCTTTTTCTTAGTTCCTGTCTTTCAAGCTCCGCTTTCTTTCTCTTTTTAGCCGCATTTTTACGCTTTACCATTCTATACACATTTGTACAGAAATATCCGCAATGCACACCGAAATATTTTATGGAGCCGCCTACTTTTTTAGCCGCACCCAAAGCCTTGCTTTCTTTTACGGGTTCAGTTTTTTCTACCTGACAGGCAATCTCCTCAACCTCGCTAATAACATCGTAATCCTCAGCATCTCTAATTGCAGATGCACTTATTACGCCGTTTTTCTTTGTAGGTGCTTCTTCAAAGAAGTCATCGCTATCATCAAAGTTGAGCGAATTATTAATCTGACTTACAGCTACATCTTCATCAAAAACAAATATTTTCTTTTTAGGAGTTTCTGCCACCTCGGCTGTATTTTCAACCTCAGCTTCATTGTCGCTGACAAGTTCTTCGGTTTCTTCTTTCTGCTCACATTCGGAATCAAGCTCATTTTGCAATGGTTTTGTATCCTCAAATTCATCATCAAACTGTGTTTCATCTTCAAAAGCTTGCTCTGTCTGAATAATTTCCGGTTCTTCCTCAACCTCTTCAAAAGCTTCTTCATCTTCTGCCTGTTCAGGCTCAGATACATCTTCACTCCAAGCAGTATCTGTATCATCAGCATCTTCAAAATATTCCGAAATCAGTTCTATATTATTCTTTACAGGTTTATCTTCAATATTTTTAACTTCGTCAATGATTTTTTCAGCCTCATCATCTGACGGAGTATCAAAGGTGCTTGTACCCTCGTCTTTCATATCAAAGTAAACAATATCCGAAACATCTTCTATTTCTTCTTCATTTGTTTCATTATTATCAGAAATAGTTTTTTCTTCAAAATTCTCAAACATACTCAGTCTTTCAGCTCTTTTGGCTTCCTTATCCTCATCAAGCTGATATTTAACTGCAAGTTCTTCGAGTATTCTGCTGTTGTCTTTTCGCTTTTTTCTGTTATGTGACCTTATAGAAAGCACTATAAGGATAATTAAAAATGCCAGAATAACCGCTAAGCCGCCAAACAAAATATAAAACTCAATATTATTCATATCAAGGTATTTAGAAAATGTAGTATCCTCTTTAAACTTAACAGAAGACACTATATTGCTAAAGATTTTATAATCATCGGAGGTCATCTCTCCGCTGTTTCGCTGATATGTAATATTAATATTTTTTCCGTTACAAATAGTATTTGCCTGATAAGCCTTTATATTGTTTTGACCGTTTTCAATATTCATACTAAAATTGAGCCATACGGTTGTGCCTGCCTGATCAGGTGTACAAGCTATATATTCAGGCAAATCCAAAAAATTATTTTGAATTTCACTGAGCTTATCTGCTCTAAAAACATTGTAATTATTTATAGTTTTACTTTCTTCAGTTTCTGTCATTGTAACAGTAAGTGTAACCGTTGCAGTATTGTTCATACCCTGAAGATAAATATCATTTGTTTTAAAGTTCTGCATAGCAGTGTCGTAATTAAGACCATAAATTAAAAAGTACTTATCATCATTTGTACTTTTACGAGTAACAGCATTCATTCCGCTTGGAAGCGAAATAGACATACCGTCAATTCCATCTACGGCATATACAGTATCAGCCGCATTAAATGTAGCTACTGAACCTGCTACAATAAGCATCGACAATACAGCCGCACCTGCTTTTTTACAGATGTCCAAATTCATTCGTTTATTCCTCCGATTAGCTACGAATAATATAACAAAAAATTCTATACAAAGTTAATTATACATAATTTCAGTAAAAATTACAAGGTTTTGTCTTATTTTTATGCAATCATCGAGCAAAACCGGGTATTTGGCTCAAATTTATATTATTTTGTTAAAAATTTATTATTGCCGCAGTATATTTAGTTATCTTTGTTTTATTAAATTGCTAACAAGTCGCTAATTTTAATAAAAAGAATAGAAGAAAATTAATAATATTGTAGATTTTTGGATTATATTATGTTATAATAACATTGATATTACACCTAATTACTAACTGAGAGGAGAAAGAAGTTTTGAAAAACGAAGAAATTTTAAAGCTTGATGAAATTCTGCAAATCCACAATTACAACCCTACTCTTGTAATTGCAATTATGCAGGATATTCAAAAAGAATATCACTATTTACCTAAAGAAAGCCTTACATATATTGCAGAAAAGCTTGGATTACCCGAAGCTAAAATCTACGGTGTAGCTACTTTTTATGAAAACTTTTCGCTTGACCCAAAAGGCAAGTATATTATTAAAATCTGCGACGGTACCGCTTGTCATGTAAGAAAAAGTGTACCTGTACTTGAAGAGTTTCGTAAAATCCTCGGTGTTACCGAAGAAAAGCCAACAACAGACGATATGCTCTTTACAGTAGAAACTGTATCTTGTCTTGGTGCCTGCGGACTTGCTCCTGCCTGCACTGTAAATGACGAGGTACACCCTGCTATGAGTCCCGAAAAAGCAAGAGAGCTTATTAATCAGTTAAGGGAGGAAGCTTCAAAATGATTAAAATTCGCACAAGACAGGAGCTTGACCAAAAGCGTAAGGAATACGCTCGCTCCCTTGAAAGTCAGAAAAAACAAATACTTGTTTGCGGCGGCACAGGCTGTGTTGCTGGCGGTTCGCTTAAAATTTTTGCAAAGCTTCAGGAGCTTATGGCTGAAAAAGGACTTGCTTGTGTAGTAAAGCTTGAAAAAGAACCTGAGCACGACACAATAGGACTTAAAAAGAGTGGTTGTCACGGCTTTTGCGAAAAAGGTCCGCTTATAAGAATTGAGCCATCCGGCATACTTTACACAAAGGTTAAAGTTGAGGATTGCGATGAAATTATTGAAAAAACAATTGTTGCTAACGAGATAATTGAACGCCTTGTTTATCACGATAAAGACGGTGTTGCTTACGAAAAGCAAGATGACATTCCGTTTTATAAAAATCAGACTAGAATTGCACTTGAGCATTGCGGAAAAATCAATGCTGAGTCAATTACCGAATATATAGCTGAGGGTGGTTATCAGGCAGTTGCAAAAGCTTTGTTTGATATGACACCTGAAGAAATTATTGATGAAATAACCGAGGCTTCTTTGCGTGGCAGAGGTGGCGGTGGTTTCCCGGCCGGCAGAAAATGGGCATCTGTTTTAAAACAACAAGAACCGATAAAATATGTAGTTTGTAATGGTGACGAGGGCGATCCAGGTGCATTTATGGACCGTTCAATGATGGAAGGCGACCCACACAAAGTAATTGAGGGTATGCTTATTGCAGGTATTGCAACTAAAGCTCACCAAGGATATATTTATGTTCGTGCTGAATACCCTCTTGCTGTTGAAAGACTAAAAACTGCTATCGAAAAAGCTACAGCCAGAGGTCTTTTGGGCAAAAACATTTTGAACTCCGGATTTGATTTTGATATTAAAATCAGTCAGGGTGCAGGTGCGTTTGTATGCGGCGAAGGCTCTGCTTTAACATCTTCAATCGAAGGTAACAGAGGTATGCCAAGAGTTAAGCCACCTCGTACAGTTGAACATGGTCTTTTTGACAAACCTACAGTTCTTAACAATGTTGAAACCTTCTGCAATGTTCCTCCTATTATTAACAAGGGTGCCGGTTGGTTTAGACAGTATGGTCCGGATAAAAACCACGGAACTAAGGCATTTGCTCTTACAGGTAATGTTGAAAATACAGGTCTTATTGAAGTACCTATGGGTACAAAACTCAAAGAAGTTATCTTTGACATCGGTGGCGGTGTAAAGGGTGGCGAATTTAAAGGTGTTCAAATTGGCGGCCCGAGCGGCGGTTGTTTGTGTATAAGTGCTACTGAAAATCATCTTGAGCTTAATATGGATTTTGACAGCCTTAAAAAGGTTGGTGCAATGATTGGCTCAGGCGGTCTTGTTGTAATGAACGACCACAACTGTATGGTTGAGGTTGCAAGATTCTTTATGCAGTTTACTCAGAACGAAAGCTGTGGTAAGTGCGTTCCTTGCCGTGAGGGTACAAAGAGAATGCTTGAATTACTTACAGATATTACTGAGGGCAGAGGTACTTTGGAGCATATTTCAATGCTTGAAGAGCTTGCCGATACAATTTCTAACACTGCTCTTTGCGGTCTTGGTAAAACTGCCGCTTCTCCTGTTGTATCTACTCTTAAATATTTCAGAGATGAGTATATTGCTCATGTTGTTGACCATAAATGTCCTGCAGGTCAGTGCAAGGCACTTGTAAACCTTGTAATTGACCCTGAAAAATGTAAGGGTTGTACTAAGTGTGCAAGAATGTGTCCTGTCGGTGCAATCACAGGTGAGGTTAAAAAGCCACACTCTATTGACACATCAAAATGTATAAAGTGCGGCACCTGTATTGACGGATGCAAATTCGGTGCAATTGCTTATGAATAAGGAGGAAAATACAATGGCTAAGTATATGACTATTGACGGTATCCGTGTAGAGTTTACCGATGAAAGAAATATTCTTCAGGTAATCAGAAAGGCGGGTATTCATCTTCCTACCTTCTGTTATTACTCTGACCTTTCAATTTACGGCGCTTGCCGTATGTGTGTAGTTGAGGACGACCGTGGCAGAATTATGGCTGCCTGCTCCACTCCTCCTGCCGATAAAATGATTATAAAAACAAATACATCAAAGCTTCACGATTATCGCAAGATGATTCTTGAGCTTTTGCTTGCATCTCACTGCCGTGACTGCACAACCTGCGACAAAAGCGGTAAATGTCGTTTGCAACAGCTCGCAGTTAGATTTGGTCTTACCAATGTTCGTTTTAAAGATACTCGCCCAAAAATGGAAATTGACGATTCATCATATGCCATTGTTCGTGACCCCGGCAAGTGTATTCTTTGCGGTGACTGCGTAAGAATGTGTAACGAGGTTCAGCATGTTGGTGCAATTGACTTTGCGTTCCGTGGCTCTAATATGGTAGTTACCCCGGCGTTTGGCAAAAATATTGCTGATACAGATTGCGTAAACTGCGGTCAGTGTGCGGCTGTATGCCCTACTGCGGCAATCACAATTAAGAGTGACCTTAAAAATGTTTGGAAAGCTCTTTACGATAAAAATTCTCATACAGTTGTTCAGGTTGCTCCGGCTGTAAGGGTTGCTCTTGGCGAGGAATTTGGACTTAAAGCAGGCGACAACTCAATCGGTAAAATATTTACAGCGTTAAGAATGTGCGGCTTTGACACAGTTTTTGATACCTCCTTTGCGGCTGACCTTACAATTATGGAAGAAGCTAAGGAACTTGTAGAAAAAATTACAAAAGGCGATACAGATATGCCTTTATTTACATCTTGCTGTCCGGGATGGATTAAATTTGTAGAAACAAAGCACCCTGAGCTTATGAAATATGTTTCAACCTGCAAATCACCTATGCAGATGTTTGGTGCTGTAATTAAAGACTACTACAAGAAAGCTGACGAAGAAACAGGACTTAAAACTATCTCCGTTGCAATTATGCCTTGTACAGCTAAAAAATACGAGGCGGCTCGTGATGAATTTAAGAAAAACGGTGTTCCTGATGTTGACTATGTTCTTACTACTCAGGAGCTTGCAAAAATGATTCGTGAGCTTGGTATTCAGTTTAATGAAATTGAGCCATCAGCACCGGATATGCCATTTAGCATCAGCTCAGGTGCAGCTAATATCTTTGGTGTTACAGGTGGTGTTGCTGAGGCGGCTCTCAGAAAGGTTGCTGACAACACAACTCAGGCACTTAAAGAAATTGAATACTGCGGTGTAAGAGGTCTTGAGGGTGTTAAATCTGCATACATCACTCTCGGTCAAACTGCATTAAGAGTTGGTATTGTTTCAGGTCTTGGCAACGCAGATGCTTTGATTGAAAAAATCAAGAGTGGCGAAGAACACTTTGACTTTGTTGAAGTTATGGCTTGTCCTATGGGCTGTATTGCCGGTGCAGGTCAACCATTCACTTACATCGAAAGCAAGCGTGAGCGTGCAAAGGGTCTTTATACCACAGATAAATCTGCTATGGTTAAACGCTCCAACGAAAACCCTGTTGTTCTTGATATGTATCAAAACGGAGTTCTTAAAGACCGTGCACACGAGCTTTTACATGTTCACTATCATACTTGTGATGATAAATAATTAAGGAAATTTAATTTGGCGGCTACTTTTCAGGTAGCCGCCTTTTTAGTTTAGATAATTCCATAAAGCTTAGTTATTGGGTCTTGAAACAAAGGTATTTGTGGAGGATTGAATGTAAACAAAACAAACACAAATGCAATTATGCACAAAACAAAAATTGCCATAAACGGGTGGATATAAAAATCCTTATCTATTATTTTACACTCCACCCAAAACGAAACAAACGCACATACAAAGTATATCGAAATATTAATCCATCCCTTGGATATTCCGAAAACACCTGTATATGTGTAATATATTACGGGTATTAATGCAACGCCGATAGTTATTCCGACAAGCTTAGCACTCCAAAAGCTTTTATATTTACCCCTAAAATAAATCCATTCCAATATAGCAAACACAAACATTGGAAAGAACAGTATTTTCATATGCTCCCATATAGATTCATTGACTGCCGAAAACCAAACAACTGACAAGCTTTTATTGCTCAGGTCATATAAAAAGTGAAGCAATACACCTAAAACAGCAGTAAAACCGAATCCGAAAATTTGCATAACCGAAAATGAGTGTTTCACTTTGTTTCATCTCCAAAATATTATTTCAGCAATGCCTAATCTTACACTTAATAAATATTATTATGATGAATATTTTATGCACCAATGCACCAATCTGCACCAAAGGTTAAAAAATAAAGTTATAATTAAGCAAAAGCTATATGACAGTGAAACTAAAAGTTTCGCTCAAGCCTTTTCAAAGGCTTGCAGATCAAGGACAGAGTCCTTAACAATAAGCTTTTTTCAAAAAATCCGTTAGTAACGGATTTTTTAATTAATTCATTTTAGGTTAAAGGGCGTTGCCCTTTAAAATCCCACGAGGGCGTTGCCCTCGACCCATAAACTTTTGTAAAAGTTTAATCAAAACTTTTAACTCGGGAAAAGTTGTGTTGAAAATATCAAACTATCTTCTCGAATTGGATGCAACACTCTGTTGCCGTACACACAAAAAACCATCTGAGCGAACTCAGATGGTTTTAATTGTTAATTATTTAGTTCTTCTTTCCTGCGTCGCAAGACTACCATAAATAAAGCTGTCATTACAACAAGTGAAAGTAGAGCTGTGCATATTTCGTTATTGCTACCGGTTGGTACTGCACTTACGCCCGGCTTAGCAGGAGGTTCTGTCTTGCCCTCAACCTTGCCACCTGGTGTTGTAGTAATTGTACTTCCGCCGTTATTCTGGTTAGCTGTTGTGTTATTCTGAACAGCACCATTATTCACCGCACCGTTATTCACAGCACCGTTATTTGCATTTGGAACAGTTGTCGGTTCTTCTCTTAACGCTTCGTCAGCTGTAGCAATAATCTCGCTACCTTGTGGAAGCTGCTGAACAATAAGCTTTTCGGCATCCTCTTCGCCTGTACCCTTAATCATTCTCTGCTCAGAAATACTCTTCATAATATCTTTTTTACTTTGCTTAAAATACTTTGAAAAAGCTTCTTCGCAAGAGCCAAACTCATTAGATTCATCATGCTGAGTCAATTGAGGGAAAGAATAATTATTAGCAAGATTATTACTCATAGCAACCGTATATGTTTGAGACCCAACCAGCGGTATACCATCAATCTTTGCTCCATACACTCGGCTTCCGTATTTCGCAGAAAGATTGTATCTTGCAGTCATACCGCCAACCTGTAAAAAGTTGCCGCTATTTGTTGGCCAAGCACTTTCAATGCCTGACTCATCAGCAACTATGTTTTTTCGCTGAATTTCAACAGATGCTTCAAGAATAGATAAAATCTCGGTACCTGTAAGCTCTTTGGTAACTACATAATATCCGTAAGGTAAAACCTTATGTATATCTTTGTAGGTAACATCACCAAACAAAATTGAATCCTTGATGGCAGCTGCATTTTCAAATGCGATATCAGCACCGGTTTCAATAATATATGCATCGGTAATTGCTCTGCCTAAAGGCATTTCAGCAATTCTTATATCTTCCCATTGACGGATAAGATAAGCCGGAGATTTACCTACGACCTTACCTTCTTTTTTAGCCTTTTCGCCATCAAATTTAGTAAGGATTGCAGATACATTTTTTTCCTCTTTGGTATCCACGCTTTTATCGTAGTCAATACGCGTAACGATATGGCTTAACTCAGCAATTTCGCCCTCTCCGCTGAATACACACTTTAACTCAATAACGCCAACCTCATTAAGATTTGGGTTATTTCTCATTACAAACGATTTTTGACCACTTGGTGTAAAAACTGTTTGATTAATATCTATGCCGTCCTGACCTGCAACCCAAAGGTTTACACCTTCAAGCGATGTCGCCAAGCCTACCGGACTATCTGAGTGTACCAATCCAACTATAAACTGGCAACCCTTGTCCTTTAACTTTGTAACGGCTTGTTCGGCATACTTTTTCATATCTGTAAAGATAATGCCGTCAACATTGGAAGGTGCTGTGTCTTTGTACAACTCAGGGTCAATTACACCAAATACACCAACCTTAAAATCCAAGCCTTCTTTTTTGATGGTTTTAATCAAAAACTCATCATCAAAAAAGAGTTTTTCGTTTTTATCCTTAACATTACCGGCAAGCATCATAAAATCTT
Organism: Ruminococcus sp.; assembly: GCA_036310085.1. Classification (GTDB taxonomy): domain Bacteria; phylum Bacillota; class Clostridia; order Oscillospirales; family Acutalibacteraceae; genus Ruminococcoides. Next base: position 11,807 of record JAXJSN010000016.1, on the reverse strand, counting down.
TTTTACTATTTTTATTAGCTATACCGACAAGCTCTTTAAGTCTTTTTTTGCCATAGTTCCAATCGTGATTACCAACGGTTATTGCATCATATCCGCAAGCTCCCATAAGCTTAGCTACTGACTCACCCTTAACAAGATCTGTTATCGGCTGACCGTAAAAGGCATCACCACTATCAAGAACAAGGTTAATATCGCAATTTTGGATATTATTGTCAATGATCGTTTTCAACTTTGGCATACCAATAGACTTATTCCATTCATCGGCAGAGATTCTGCCGTTGATATCATTTGTATGTACAACTTTCAAGGTAACTTCAGTACCTTTTGACACAGGTGCAAATGTAATAACTGTACCTGAAATCACCAAAAGCAAGGCGAACAAAACTGAAATCAATTTTTTCGTCGTAATCACCCCACAATCATCTAATTATTTTTCGCAAAAATAACCCGAATATCAGTAATTAATATCCCCAACGGTCAAAAAATCGTACATCTTCGTAAGTAAGGATATAGTTTTGACTTTCGTGAAAAGCACTTGCAACAAGCAACGGATTATACATATACATTAATCTGTGCTGAACTGCATCACGATTTTCATCAAAAACATATCTTACAGCCTTTTTGCAATCCTCGGTAGGCTCAATATCGGTTCTGCCTGTATACTGACATTCATCAATAACCTGCTGAATACTTGTAAAGCCGTCAAAGCAAATTGCATTTTTTACAGACTGAGCAATTAAAGCGGCTCCTGTAAATCCACCTGAACCAAACTCGCCCATACAAAGTCTTTCAATTAAATCTCTGTCATAATCTGATAAAGTTACCTGTCCGCATTTATATGTTGGGTCAGGATTATCAATTGCAACAAGATAGCCTGCATCCCACTGAGCCTGGTAATCTGCCGGCTCTTTTGCAGGTAGTGCAGTTGCCCATTCAATTGGAGGCTCTGTCTGCACAGGCTCTGTCTTTTTTTCCGTTTTGGTTTTCTTTTTTGCTGTCTTTTTGGTTGTTTTTTTAGTAGTCTTTTTTGTTTCGGCTTCGGTAGCCGGCTGGGTAGTTTCCGGCTCAGTTACCTCAGTAGCAATCTGTACCACAGCCATATCAGCTGTAGCCGAATCATCTGCAGTCGCCTGCACATTACTGCTTTCAGTATTAGTTATACCTTCCCCTGCTGAAAGTGAATTGTTAGATAAAACTACATTCAATGTAATTCCTACAGATAAAGCAACCACTGTAATAGACAAAATAGTGTTCAATTTTTTGTTGAAAAATTTGTTCATCAAATTCCCCTTTATTCAAAATCACACACATTCGTTTATATTATAATGCAAAATAAGAAATTTATCAACTTAAATTTTTAACAAAAACAGATACCGATTCTGTGTACTATTACAACAACTTTTTGTCATTAAAAAAACTAACACTATTTAATAAAAACTTATTTATTAAATTTGTTTAAAATCTCTAAATCACCAATAAATGGAAGCTTATTTCTGTTACCACTAAGAGCATTAAAAATTCCTATAATTGAAAATATCACAAACACAAAAGATAAAACATCCAATACAGTTGATACACCCGAGGTTATAGGATGAGCAATTTTTCCAAGAAGAAAATACTCAGCAGGATAAATAATACCCAAAATAATCTTAACTATACCTGAAAACAATGAATAAGCCAAATTAACAATAAACAAATTAACACCCTGAGATGCGTGGAACTGTGCATAGCTTGAATTTTTTGCTGTAAATACAGGGATAAGCACAAAAATACCCAAGTATGACAAAGCCGCCATAATCCTATTATTTTTTACATCTTGCTCATCTGTATTCTCATAAATGTTTGGATTGTTGTTATAGTAATTATTATTATCAGAGTAATCGTATCTTGACTCATAACTTGATTTATAGTCTTGAGTGTAGTCTTTTTTCTCTACAGGAGTACCGCATGAGGAACAAAAGCTTCCTTTGTCGGGAATATACGCACCGCAATTTTTACAAAATGCCATTAAATCACCTTCTAGTATCACAATGAAGGAAATGCTGATTAAATCGTTTGAACATATTGTGCTAACAGCTTTTTGCGTGACTTATTCAGTAGTTCCTAAATTGTGTATTCTTTCTTACTATACATTATATAACCTTTTATAATCAAAGTCAATTAATTAAAATTTACTAATAATGTCAAATTAATTACAGGTTGCAGAGTACACCATATGCATTTGATATATACACAACACACAGTATTAACACTTCTATGTCCAAACATAATTTAGCAATTTTATAATATTAAAAACCGTACCCAAGGAACAACCTTGAGTACGGTTTTCAGGTGGTAAATCTATACTAAATGTAAGATTATAAGCTTATTTAAAATACTTTACGCCACTTTCAAAAATCTGCTGATCCTTAGCAAACGGAACATTCTTATAAAGGTTTTCGCCCTTTCTTTCGCTGTGTCCCATTTTACCGAGAACTCTACCGTCAGGTGATGTAATACCCTCAATTGCACAAACTGAACCGTTGAGGTTATAAGCAATATTATCACTTGGATTGCCGTTTAAATCAACATACTGAGTAGCAATCTGACCATTTGCAGCAAGCTGCTTAACAGTTTCGATATCAGCCATAAATCTGCCTTCACCGTGAGATACAGGAACTGCAAATGCATCGCCTGCGTTTACATTTGCAAACCAAGGAGATTTTACGGAAGTAACTCTTGTGTAAGCCATATGTGAAATATGTCTGCCAATTGTATTAAATGTAAGAGTTGGGTCGTTTTCCTTAAGCTCTACAATTTCGCCGTAAGGTACAAGACCTAACTTGATAAGAGCCTGGAAGCCGTTACAGATACCGAGCATAAGACCATCACGGTTCTTTAACAACTCGTTTACTGCATTAGCGATACGAGGATTACGGAAAGTAGTTGCAATAAACTTACCTGAACCGTCCGGCTCGTCGCCGCCTGAGAAGCCACCCGGAAGCATAATCATCTGAGATTTGCTGATGATTCTCTCCATTTCGTCAATTGTTTCTTCAATGTGCTTTGATGTGAGGTTCTTAACAATAAGCATCTCAACATTAGCACCGGCTTTTTCAAATGCACGAGCAGTATCAACCTCGCAGTTTGTGCCTGGGAATACAGGAATAAATACAGTTGGCTTTGCAACCTTAATTGCAGGTGAGCTTGTATTTCTCTCTGTATAAAGGTCAGCTTTAACCTCAACAGCAGGACATTCAGCCTGAGTTGGGAATACCTTTTCAAGTGGAGCTGTCCATTTTTCAAGAAGAGCTGAAGTTTCAATAGCTGTGCCATTGATTTCAACCTTACCGTCATCTGTAACTGTACCAAGGTCGTAGCTTGTAACACTGCTGTCAAGCTCTGCACCGTCAGCAAGCTCAATTACAAGTGAGCCTGAAAGCGGAGCAAATAACTCGTCATTTGTAAGTGTATTTGTAAACTTAAATCCATAGCCGTTACCAAAACAAGCCTTACATACGCAAGCAGCCGCACCGCCCTCTTTTACAACAGAAGCAGAAAGAACCTTGCCGCTGTCGCAAAGAGCATAAACAGCCTTGTACATTGCGATAAGCTTATCCCAGTCAGGCATAAGAGTTTCTTTATTTTCAGGAACAGGAACATAGATAACCTTTGAACCTACATTCTTAAATTCCGCAGAAATTGTTTTTGAAGCCTTTGTCATTGCAACAGCAAAGCTTACGAGTGTTGGAGGAACATCAATATCTTCGAATGTACCTGACATACTGTCCTTACCACCGATTGATGGAAGACCAAGCTTTAACTGAGCCTGCATAGCACCAAGAAGTGCCGCAGCCGGCTTACCCCAACGAGATGGAACATCCTTTAATCTTTCAAAATATTCCTGGAATGTAAGACGAGCTGTAAGTGGATTTGCACCAATAGCAAGAAGCTTTGAAAGTGACTCAACTACAGCGTATGCTGAACCGTGGAATGGGCTCCAACGGGATACACCAGGAATATAACCAAAGCTCATTGCAGAAGCATCGTCAGTTTCGCCCTTTTCAAGCGGAATCTTAGCAGCCATAGCCTCTTGTGGAGTAAGCTGATTTTTACCGCCGAATGGCATAATTACTGTAGCCGCACCGATAGAAGCATCGAAACGCTCGCTAAGACCGATCTGTGAGCAAACCTCAAGACGAGCCATATTTTCAAGCATAGCTTCATCAGCACTTAAATCTCTGAGCTTTTCAGGACACTGATTGCGATAGCAATCCTCTGCCTTTGGAGCAGTAATATAAGCCTGAGCAACCTGAGTAACACCGTTTGTATTTAAAAATTCTCTGCTGAGGTCAACAATCTTGTCGCCTCTCCAGTTCATTGTAAGTCTTGGACTTTCTGTAACAACAGCCACAGCAGTTGCCTCAAGGTTTTCCTTTTCAGCCTCAGCTATGAACTTTTCTACATCGTTTTTATCAAGAACAACAGCCATTCTCTCCTGGCTTTCAGAGATTGCAAGCTCTGTGCCGTCAAGACCGTCGTACTTCTTAGTTACCTTATCAAGCTCAACTGTAAGGCCATCTGCAAGCTCACCGATAGCAACGCAAACGCCGCCTGCACCAAAGTCGTTACATCTCTTAATAAGCTTTGAAACAGCAGGGTTGCGGAACAAACGCTGAATTTTACGCTCAGTAGGTGGATTACCCTTCTGAACCTCAGCACCGCAGGTTTCGATTGAGCTTTCTGTATGAGCCTTAGAAGAACCTGTTGCACCACCGCAACCGTCACGACCTGTTCTGCCGCCAAGTAAAACAATTACATCATCAGGAAGAGGAACTTCACGGATAACATTTTCCTTTGGAGAAGCACCGATTACAGCACCGATTTCCATTCTCTTAGCAACATAGCCCTGATCGTAAAGTTCAACAACCTGACCTGTAGCAAGACCAATCTGGTTGCCGTATGAGCTGTAGCCCTGAGCCGCACCTGTTGTGATTTTTCTTGAAGGAAGCTTGCCGTGCATTGTATCCTTGAAAGGAATTGTAGGATCGCCTGAACCTGTAACACGCATAGCCTGATATACATAAGAACGACCTGAAAGCGGATCACGAATAGCACCGCCAAGACAAGTAGCCGCACCGCCGAAAGGCTCGATTTCTGTTGGGTGGTTGTGTGTTTCATTCTTAAACTGAACGAGCCACTGCTCTGTTTTGCCATCTATTGTAACAGGCACTTCGATTGAGCAGGCATTAATCTCATCACTTTCGTCAAGGTCAGGAATAAGACCCTTTTTCTTAAGTGACTTCATACCCATAAGTGCCATATCCATAAGAGATACAATTCTGTTTGTATCCTTACCGTAAACTTCGTCACGAGTATCGTAATACTCCTGCAAAGCATCTTCAATAACCTTACCAAGAGCCGCTTTTTCAATCTCTACCTTTTCAAGGCGAGTAAGGAAAGTTGTGTGACGGCAGTGGTCTGACCAATAAGTATCAATAACTCTGAGTTCTGTAACACTTGGGTCACGCTTTTCTGTGTCACGGAAATAGTCACGGCAGAACTTAAGGTCAGAAAGAGTCATAGCAAAGCCCATTGAACCATAGTACTCTGCCATTTCGTCATCATTCCAGCTAATAAAGCCTTCAACACGCTTAACATCCTCAGGAACAGGAATTTCCATATCAAGTGTCTGTGGCTTTTCAAGTGAAGCAAGACGACTTTCAACAGGGTTGATAAGATACTCCTGAACCTTTACAAGCTCATCCTGAGTAACATCGCCCTTAAGAGCAATAACTCTTGCAGTAAGCACCTTACATCTTTCGCCCTGAGTAAGAAGCTGAACGCACTGCTCAGCTGAGTCACCACGCTGGTCATACTGACCCGGTAGGTACTCCATAGCAAAAACCTTCCAGCCGTCTTCAACAGGAAGAGTTTCTTCATAAATAACATCTGCATTAGGCTCTGAAAGGATAATTCCCTTAGCCTTATCATATTCATCTTTAGTAAGACCTTCAATATCATAACGAACAATATAGCGTAGGTCTGTAACAGATTTCATACCAAGATTATGGCGAATATCCCACAAAGTTTCTTTAGCAAGGACATTAAAGCCATCTCTTTTTTCTACAAAAATTCTTATAACTTCTGACATAGTATCATCGGCCTCCCGTGAAAGTCATATTATGTTTTATAATAACATATAATCCTTAAATTTTATTTCATTTATGGCATTAAAAAAGATAATTGCTAATTTATGTTTGGCGGCTTTTTGGTAGGTGCATACAAACACTAAGCTTCAAAACAAATATTATGATTTAGAAAAATCGACCTTTTAATTTTGTGTATACTAATTATCCAGATAGTATGGATCCCCGAATTAAAAAAGTAAGTATAACAATTATTCATTGAAATTATTATATAATGAAATCAACAGATTTATATCGTTTTTAAAAAACAATACATTTTGTATATTTTTGTCAAAACTATTGACGAATATAGATTTTTCTTTATAATTAAATTAGGAGGGACAATTATGGAAAATTTTGCAAGAATACAATCTATTGAAATTAATAATTTCAAGAATGTAAGCTATGGAAAAATTTTATTTTCTGATTATGGTAAAAACAATCAGAATTTTGATAAAAATATCACTGCTGTTTACGGACAAAATGGCTCCGGTAAAACGGCTTTAATTGATGCAATTGAACTTGTTAAAAGTATAGTTTTAGGTAGATCGTTGCGTAAAAATATAAGCAATTATATAAAAAAAGGTTTTGATAGATCTAGCATTAACATTTCGTTTTATTTCAATGACAACCATGAAGAATCTATCATTAGTTACTCAGTTATATTTGGATATAATGAAAATAATGTAGTTATTTTAGATGAACAAATCAAGTCTAAAGAATGTATCAACAATGTTTGGAACAGCAATACAGAAATTATACATTATAATTCTGAAAGCAGACCTTTTTCTATCACCCCTAAGTATCTATATACCGATTTGACCAACACCACAGAAAAAGCTTTAGAGTTAGGCGTTGCACAATCTTTATCTCAAAGAATTGATCCAGACTCGGACTCAGCCAAAATGGTTGCAACATCGTTAATTTTTTCTAAAAGTTTTTTAAAATTATTAGAGACAGCAAATACTAAATCTCGTTTAGAAAAATTATTAAAAAAAGTACGATCATTTTGTTCTAATAATCTATTAATTGTAAACGATAAAACTTTTGGAGGAATTGCAGAGAATATACACGCTATTCCTATTTATATCAAACAAAAAATTAATAATATGGTAGCAATAGGAAGCATACCCATTGAGATTTATAAAAGCACTCAAATTCCGTCTGAAATTTTTCCAATTTATCAAAACTTTCTAAAACAAATCAATGCTGTAATCCCCACAATAATCCCTGGTATTACATTAAGAATGACGGGAATCGAAGAAAAACATTTACCCAATGGAAGAGCTGAAAAAGTATTTTCTATGGTAACGGTTCGTGATAATCAGGAGATTTCTTTAGAATATGAATCCGCTGGCGTAAAAAAAATATTATGTATATTAAGTTCTTTAATTTCAACCTTTAACAACCCTGATATGTGCTTTGTCGTTGATGAGTTAGATTCCGGTGTATTTGAATATTTGATCGGTCAAATCATAACGGTTTTTAAAGAAGATGCGAAAGGACAATTGATTTTTACCTCTAACAACCTACATATTTTAGAATTATTGGACACTAAATCAATTATCATAACTAAATTCGGCAGTAATAATTGTTATGGTAAATTATCCAATGTGCAAACCAACAACAACAAAAGGCTTCTTTATCTTAAACAAATTGAATTATCTAACGGAGAAGATGGTTTTATTTATAACAAAACAAATCAGTATGAAATGAGCTATGCTTTTGAAAGAGCATACGATATTTCTACGGAGGATGATAATTATGAATAAAATCATCCTATTCCTCGTTGAAGTAGAAACAGACAAAACTTCATTAGCACTTACTTTATCTCGACAATTAAAAGAAGTGAAATTTTTTGTTATCAAAACAGATATCACTTCCGATTACGGAACAACTACAGAAAATGTTATAGATTTAATAAAGCAAAGAGTAAAGTTTTTTCTATCTGAGAATCTCCAGTTTGATTTTAGTGATATAGGTAGCATTATCCAAATTACTGATACAGATGGAACATTTATTTTAGATGATAAAGTTATTTTTGATGCTTCTTGCGAAAAGATTTTTTATTCAAATGAAACTACACTAACTAATAATGTAAATGAAACCAAAGACAGAAATCATCGCAAATCTGAAATCTTGAATAAACTGTTTAAAACAGAATACATAGAGTTTAAATATAAAGACAAGACAATTAAAATAGATTATAAAATTTATTATATGTCTTGTAATTTAGAACATGTATTGCATAATTTGCCTAATGTTTCAAGCAAAGAAGAAAAAGAAAAGTTATCCAAGAAATTTAGAAAAGAAGCATATGAAAATAATAACAAATTAAGAGATATAGTTTTCACTCCAACAATAGATTCTCCGGGCGATTATAAGGAATCTTGGGCTTACATACAAAAAGGTGAAAATTCGTTAAAAAGAAAAAGTAACTTTTCAAAATTCTTTTCTGAATATATTGATAAATAAAATTAAAAGTAATCAAATAGGAGGGGTTGTTTCACTTCATATTAGTGAGACAGCCCCTTTTTAATTAAATAAATTTTCTCTAATTAGAAAAGTATAACTCAAAAAATTATTTTAAAACTACTAAGCATACAATTCCAAATGCAATTGCGGCAAGACCAACAATAACTTTTAAAACTACATTATCGTTTTGTTCCTCGTAAAAATGTCTTGGATCATCAGGGTCAATTTTAATAACTACACGAGTGCCTTCTCTGCTGTAAAAAAACTCTTTATGCTTTTCGGATGTTACTCTAATTGGATGACCATTATAGTAAAATTCATAGATAGGTGCTTTCTTTCTGGTACGATCATTACCAAATCTACCTATTATATCATATCCGACTACATACGCTTCAACATCCATTGTGCAATACTTCTTTTTGTTAGTATATCTTATAATTGAAGCAACAATATAAAATATACCTCCTATAATCAGCATAACTCTAAACGCAGTATCTTTAAGTTCGTAATAAGACAGCTTGGCTATAATTGAATACAGAACAAAGCCATTAATAACAAACGCTTCAATCGGAAATAACAGGTATGTCAAATGCTCTTTACGATAGTTATGCGTAAAATATAAATAAAAGCCCAGCAACGCAAGAAGATTACTACCTACCGATACGGTAATAGTCGTATCGGAAAAATCATTTGTAAACACAAGAAAAGCCATTCCAAGAAAATACAAGGCAAATGCAACTATACCTATAATCATATTCTTGCTAAAGCTTTTTTTGCCTTTAACTATTGAAGGGTCGCCGACTATGTAAGTTTTATTAACCGTTCTCTGAGTCGGTTCAAAGGGCTGTTCTCCGTTATAGGAGTGTCGTACTACTCTTTTAATAACACGACGATTTCCGTTATCTTCAATAATCTCCTGAACCTCGCCCTCTTTCAAATTCTCAAATAATTCATCGGGGATTCCATGTTTTCTTTTAAAATCCTCAAATTCACGAGAATTTATAACATCTTCAAATTTCCCTTCAAATTTACCATTAATTCGGCGAGAATTAAATTCTTCTCCAACTCGACCATTATAATTGCGAGAATTAAATTCATCGTTAAATTGGTCGTCATACTCATCTCTGTAAAATCTCATTTTACTCTCCTCAAAATAATTACCGCTTAATCAAACAAAGGCTGTATAAAGCCCCCTTACTTTACCAGCCTTTGATTATTGATTGTTATAAAATTATTTAGCCTTAAAGCTGTCCTTTAAGCTTACACTGCGGTTAAACACAAAATGCTCAGGTGAGCTGTCCTTGTTATCAACGCAGAAATAGCCAAGACGCATAAACTGATAACTCTTAGGAGCGACAGCGTTTGCAAGATTTTTTTCGCCCTTACAACCTGTAAGCACTTCAAGAGAATTAGGGTTAAGATAATCAAGGAAGTTGCGGTCGCCTACATCAGGGTCAGGAACTGTAAAGAGGTTGTCGTAGAGTCTTACCTCTGCATCAATGCAGTTGTTTGCATCAACCCAATGAATAGTACCTCTTACCTTTCTGCCGTCAGGAGTATTTCCGCCTCTTGTTTCAGGGTCGTACTCAGCATAAACTTCAACAACATTTCCGTCGTCGTCCTTTTTACAACCTGTACATTTTACAATGTATGCAGACTTAAGTCTTACCTCATTACCGGGGTAAAGACGCTGATATTTTTTAATTGGCTCTTCCATAAAGTCGTCGCACTCGATATAACACTCACGAGAGAATGTTATTGTTCTTGTGCCATCCTCAGGACGATTAGGATTATTTTCAATCTCAAACTCCTCAGTTGTGTTCTCAGGATAGTTTGTAATAATAAGCTTTATAGGGCGAAGAACACACATAGTTCTCTCGGCTGTTTCGTTCAAATCGTCACGCAAGCAATGCTCAAGGAAGCTGTACTCAACAATTGAGTTTACCTTTGATACACCAATCTGGTCAATAAATGTACGGATTGATTTTGGTGTGTAACCTCTTCTGCGCAGACCGCAAAGAGTAGGCATTCTCGGGTCATCCCAACCGCAAACATGGTTATTTTCAACAAGCTCTCTGAGCTTACGCTTTGACATAACAGTGTTGTTAATACCAAGTCTTGCAAACTCAATCTGACGAGGCTTGCAAGGAGCTGAAATATTATTGATTACCCACTCATAAAGCGGACGATGAGCCTCAAATTCAAGTGAGCAAAGGCTGTGAGTAATACCTTCCATTGCATCCTCAATAGGATGAGCAAAGTCGTACATAGGATAAATGCACCACTCGTCACCTGTGCGGTGATGAGTAAGGCGGTTAATTCTGTAAATAACAGGGTCACGCATATTAAAATTGCCTGAAGCAAGGTCAATTTTAGCACGCAATGTCATTGAGCCGTCCTCAAATTCGCCATTTCTCATTCTCTGGAATAAATCAAGGCTTTCTTCAATCGGACGATCACGATACGGACTCTTTGCAGGAGTCTGAGTGTCGCCTCTATAAGCTCTTACCTGCTCAGCATCAAGCTCACAAACATAAGCAAGACCCTTTTTTATAAGCTCAACTGCAAATTCATACATCTGCTCAAAAAACTGTGAAGCATAATAGAATCTGTCTTCCCAGTCAAAGCCAAGCCACTTAATATCCTCTTTAATAGCATCTACATACTCTACATCTTCTTTTGTAGGGTTAGTGTCGTCCATTCTGAGGTTACAAATACCATTAAATTTTTCAGCAGTCGCAAAGTTAATGCAAACAGCCTTAGCGTGACCAATATGAAGATAGCCGTTAGGCTCAGGAGGGAAACGAGTATGAACCTTTTTACCCTCAAATCTACCGTTTTCGGCAATATCCTCTACTATAAAATCGTGAATGAAATTGTTCTGCATAACAAGTTCATTTTCTGTATTTTTAATTTCTTCAGCCATAAAAATGTCCTTCCGTATAGTTGATATATGCTTACAGTTAATAAAAAACAAAAAACAAACGGCACCGCACCCAATAAGCCTCTTTTACAAAAGGAGGTGCCACGGCTTGCCGTGACGGAGGATTGCAAGGAATTAGCAGAGTATTTTTTATTATCTAAACATAAGTAATAATATTTATGTTTGTTATTTTACTTTAAAATCTGCTATATCATTCAATCCTCAGTCAGCTTCGCTGACAG
>JAXJSN010000015.1:0-13548 GCA_036310085.1 Ruminococcus sp. | reverse complement strand
TCCAATGGCAAGAAAAATGAAAACCATGGATGGTAACAGTGCTGTTGCTCATGTTTCTTATGCGTTTACAGATGTTGCTGCTATCTATCCTATTACACCTTCTTCCGTAATGGCTGACCTTACTGATAAGTTTTCAGCTATGGGTGCAAAGAATGTATTCGGAAGAGAAGTTCAGGTAACTGAAATGCAGTCTGAGGGTGGTGCTTCAGGTGCTGTTCACGGCTCACTTGCAGCAGGTGCTTTAACTACAACATATACAGCTTCACAGGGTCTTCTCCTTATGATTCCTAATATGTACAAAATGGCTGGTGAGCTTCTTCCGGGCGTAATTCATGTATCAGCTCGTGCTCTTACAAGCCACGCTCTTTCAATTTTCGGTGACCATTCCGATATTTACGCTTGCCGTCAGACAGGCTATGCAATGCTTTGTTCAAACAATCCACAGGAATGTATGGACCTTGCTGCAGTTGCTCATCTTACAGCTATTAAGGGCAGAGTTCCTTTCCTTCATTTCTTTGACGGTTTCAGAACTTCTCACGAAATTCAGAAGATTGAAGAGTGGGATTACGCTGATCTTGCAGATATGCTTGATTGGGATGCTGTAGAGGCTTTCCGTCGTCGTTCTCTTAACCCTGAGCATCCTGTAACAAGAGGTACAGCTCAGAATGACGATATTTTCTTCCAGGCTAGAGAAGCTTGTAACAAGTACTACGATGCAGTTCCTGAGGTTGTAGTTGAATATATGAATAAGGTTAATGCTAAAATCGGTACTAACTACAAGCCATTTAACTACTATGGTGCTGAGGACGCAGAGCACGTTATCGTTGCTATGGGTTCTGTTTGTGACTGTGCAGAAGAAGTTGTTGATTACCTCAACGCTGCAGGCGAAAAGGTTGGTCTTCTTAAGGTTCGTCTTTACAGACCATTCGTTGCAGATTATATGCTCAGCGAACTTCCTAAGACAGTTAAGACAATTTCTGTTCTTGACAGAACTAAGGAGCCTGGTTCAATCGGTGAGCCACTTTATCTTGATGTTCTTGCTGCTATCAATGGCTCAGACTTCTCAGGCGTAAAGGTATTTACAGGTAGATATGGTCTTGGTTCAAAGGATACAACACCTGGCGATATTATTGCTGTTTACAGAAATGCTGAGAGCGAAGCTCCTAAGAAGAGATTTACAATCGGTATCGTTGATGATGTTACAAACCTTTCACTTGCTATCAACGAAAATCCTGATACAACTCCAAAGGGCACACACAGCTGTAAGTTCTGGGGTCTTGGTGCAGACGGTACAGTAGGTGCTAATAAGAACTCTATTAAAATTATCGGTGACAATACTGATATGTACGCTCAGGGCTACTTTGCATATGACTCAAAGAAGTCAGGCGGTCTTACAGTTTCTCACCTCCGTTTTGGTAACACACCAATTAAGTCAACTTATTATATTTCTAAGGCTGACTTTGTTGCTTGTCATAACCCATCATACGTTGATAAGTATGACATTGTTGATGACCTTAAAGAAGGCGGCTCATTCCTCCTTAACTGTGCATGGGATGTAGAAGAGCTTTCACAGAGACTCCCTGGCAAGATGAAGAAGATTCTTGCTGAGAGAAACATCAACTTCTACACAATTGACGGTATTAAGATTGGTAAAGAAATCGGTCTTGGCGGTAGAATTAACACAGTTCTTCAGTCAGCTTTCTTCAAGATTGCAGATATTATTCCTGCTGAAGAAGCTAAGGAGCTTATGAAGGCTGCTGCTAAGAAATCATATATGAAGAAGGGTCAGGCTATCGTAGATATGAACTACGCAGCTATTGACCGTGGTATGGAAGACCTTAAGAAGGTTGAAATTCCTGCTGACTGGGCTAACGCAGTTGACAATGCTGTTGCTGATAAGGCTGACGGTCAGGGTGATCTTGTAGAGTATGTAAACGGCATCTTAAAGCCTGTAAACTCTTACAAGGGTAACAAGCTTCCTGTATCTGCATTTATGGATCATGTTGATGGTACAGTACCTAACGGTTCAGCAGCATACGAGAAGAGAGGTATTGCAGTTGATGTTCCTGAATGGAATTCAGAAAACTGTATTCAGTGTAACAAGTGTGCTATCGTATGTCCACACGCTGTAATTCGTCCAATTCCTATGACAGATGCTGAGGTAGAGGCTGCTCCACAGGGCACACAGGCAATCCCAATGATCGGTCTTAAGGATCTTAAGTTTGTTATGACAGTATCAACACTTGACTGTACAGGTTGTGGTGCTTGTGCTCAGGTTTGTCCTGGTAAGAAGGGCGAAAAGGCTCTTACAATGAAGCCAATTGATACTCAGCGCGACAAGCAGGCTATCTTTGATTATGCTCTTACAGTTGACGAGAAGCCAGAGGTTGCTGAGAAGTTTAAGTTCTCAACAGTTAAGGGCAGCCAGTTTAAGCAGCCACTCCTCGAGTTCTCAGGTGCTTGTGCAGGTTGTGGTGAAACACCATATGCTAAGCTCGTTACACAGCTCTTTGGTGACAGAATGTTTATCGCTAACGCAACAGGTTGTTCATCAATTTGGGGTGCATCAGCTCCGGCTACTCCTTACACAAAGAATAAGAAGGGTCACGGTCCTGCATGGCAGAACTCACTCTTTGAAGATAACGCAGAATTTGGTCTTGGTATGGCTCTCGGTCAGAAGGCTATCCGTAGCAGACTTGTAGAATATGTAGAAAATATTCAGAAGGATGCTGACAGTGCTGAGCTTAAGGCTGCTTGCCAGAACTACCTCGACACAGTTACAGATTCAACAGCTAGCCGTGTGGCAACAGACGCTCTTATTGTTGAGCTTGAAAAGAATGTTGACGACGCTAAGGTTGGCGAGCTTGTTAAGAAGACTCTCGTTGATAAGGATGAACTTGCTAAGAAGTCAATGTGGATCTTCGGTGGTGACGGCTGGGCTTATGATATCGGCTTCGGCGGTCTTGACCATGTAATCGCTTCAGGCGAAAATGTAAACATCCTCGTATTCGATACAGAGGTTTACTCAAATACAGGCGGTCAGGCTTCTAAGGCTACACCTGTTGGTTCAGTTGCTCAGTTTGCTGCTGCAGGTAAGGGCGTTAAGAAGAAGGACCTTGCTGCTATCGCTATGAGCTACGGCTATGTATATGTTGCTCAGTGTGCTATGGGTGCTGACAACAATCAGGTACTTAAGGCTATGGTAGAGGCTGAAAGCTACAACGGTCCATCACTTATCATCTGCTACGCTCCATGTATCAACCACGGTATTAAGGGCGGTATGGGCATTGCTCAGCTTGAGGAGAAGAAGGCTGTAGATGCAGGTTACTGGAATATCTTCCGTTTCGATCCTCGTCTTGCTGATGAAGGCAAAAATCCATTTATGCTCGATTGCAAGGCTCCAACTGCTTCTTATCGTGACTTTATTATGGGCGAAGTTCGTTATAACTCACTTACTCGTGCATTCCCTGACAGAGCAGAAGAACTCTTTGCTAAAGCAGAAAAGGTTGCAGAGCAGAAGTATGCACATCTTGAAAAGCTTGCAAGCTTTGATGATGCAAACTAATTCTTTGTTTGTTAAATAAAATATAATTTTATATGAATAAAGCTGACCGTAGAGGAATTATCCTCTGCGGTCAGTTTTTTATGTATAAAAAATTTTTAGATAAAACTTATGTGTCCAAGTAAAAAACTAAAAGTTTTGATTAAACTTTTTCAAAAGGCAACAGAGTGTTGCATCCAAATCGGGCAGATAGTTTTATATTTTCTAAACTTAATTGCCCGACTGAAAAAAATTAAAAGTTTATCGAGTTAAAATCATAAAAATTACTAGAATTTTGTTAATAAGAAAATTCTAAAAAGCAATTATAAGGTTTTTTCTTTAAAATCTATTCGGATTTTGTGCCAGCTAGAGAAAAAACTTTTATTTTTGCTTTGATAAAGTGTCATTTTAATTGTAATTTTATAAATTTAATAAATCTTAGGTATAGATTAAAACTAGTTTAGAGATATTTTAATTGATCTTAGAGATATTAGAATTAATTATTTTGTTATTATAACAAATAAAGTATTGTTATTTTGCGAAATATGACAAAGAAGTAACTAAAATCCTCTAGTTAGAAATAAAAAAGCAATTGATTAGAAAAAAATATAAAAAAATTCAAAAAAAGAGTAAAAAAGCGTTGACAAAATATTAAAAAGCTGTTATAATGTGATAACAAGAATAAAATATATTAGGTTAATATATTACAAACAATTAACAAATATGTAATATATAATTAATTAGTACGCAATATCATTATTTTGAGGAGTGAAGTCGATGACTGATAGAGAACTTAAAAAGCTTTCGCGTGCAGGTTTACTTGAGATTTTATTGACTCAAAGTAAGGAGATTGATAGATTAAGAGCCGAAATTGATGAGCTTAACGAAAAACTTGACGACCGAGATATTGTTATGAGGTCTTCGGGGTCTATTGCTGAAGCTTCATTAAAAATTAACGGGGTTTTTGAGGCAGCTCAAAAAGCGGCTGATCAATATGTTAATAGCGTTAAATACAGATTTTTGGCTTAGCCTTAATTTATGCGGTATAAAATTTATATATAAATCAGAGGCTTACTGAAATACATATTTGGAAGGGTAGTATTCGGTAATGGCAAAGCGTTTTAAAAAAAAAGGAAGGATAGTAAGAAAAGAATCTGAGCAATTTGAAAAGTTTAAGCATATGAGGGTGTCTAAAAAGGACATCTTTATACAAAATACAATTGATTTTATATTAGATAAATATGAAAAAGTTTGCTCATTCTTTTTTGATTTATTTCAAAGAATTTCTTCATCATCATTTGTTACAGGATTATTGGATAAATTAACTTCTTTAAAGGGATTTTTTATTAAAGATAATTCTCATTTGCGATATTGCGATAATAAAAAAAGTAAAATAATTGATTTTAACCAAGCTAAGCGTTTGAGGGAGTCTGAAGAAACACAATCCTCAACTGCAAAGCGTTTTAAAAAAGACAATGCTCTGCAAAGAGTGTCTGTAAAGCATTTTAAGGATTATTTGAGTTTAGACAAAGCAGAAGCAAAATTCAAATTACCATTTAGAAATAAAACAGTTATTACTACTGAAAACTTACCAACAACTAAACAGCTTGAGGCAGAATTACATAGAGAACGCAGTAAAAAGAGTGGTAATTCGCTAGTGAGAAATACCATATTTTCGCTTATTACTATTTCGGCTGTTGTTGTTTTGATTGCTATTTTTATTCTTCCTGTATTTCAAATTTACGGTACATCTATGCAACCAACTCTGCAAGAGGGCGACATACTTGTAGCTGTAAAGAGTTTTGATTTTGAACGAGGGGATATAATTTCATTTTATTATAATAATAAAATCCTTGTTAAGCGTGTTATCGCTTTTGAAGGAGAATATGTTGATATAAAAGACGACGGCACTGTATATGTAAACAGCAAAGAGATTAAAGAGCCTTATTTAGATGCAAAGGCTTTGGGAGATTTTGATGTTGAATTACCATATCAGGTGCCTGCGGGAAAAATGTTTGTTCTTGGCGACTATAGAGCAACTTCCATCGACAGTAGAAATACAGTTATGGGTTGTGTATCAGAAGAACAACTGATAGGGGAGATTATCTTCCGTGTGTGGCCGCTAAATAGCTTTGGTTCTTTGTGATTAAGAGAATTTTAGGGGAAGGAGGGGTTAGTAATGAAACTCAAACACCAACGACAATCCTGCAAACCAAGCAGATTTGCAGAAGTTACCGTTAAACACGACAATTCTTTTCATCTTGAGAACATTATAAAACCTTCCTTTATATGCTTTGCTGTTTTAGTAATTTTTGTTACAGCCTATGCATTAATTCTCCCTGCAAAAACTCAATCGGGAATTAGCTGTAAAATTGATGAACACAGCCATGGCGAAGAATGTTATCTGGTTGAAGAAAAATTAACTTGTGAGGTAGCTGATGAAGAACATCAGCATACTCCTGATTGTTATATATCGGAAAAAACTTTGGTATGTGATGTTGATGTTCATATTCATAGTGCTGAATGTTATTCTGAAATTAATGATCAGGATATTACCGAACCGGTTGCTTTGGATGATGATCCACCGCCGGAATTATCGGATAAACCTGATTTAAGTATGTATACTGATTTTGTCAATTATATAAATAATGTTGAAAAAGGTAAAATTAAGAGCGAGCTTTATGATAAAGACAGTAATATGATTGATAATATATATGAGGCGTCTGGTCAAGGCTATACATATTATTTTAGTGTCGAAGCTGACAAAATCCTTCCGGATGAATATATATATTATCTTCCAAAGGGTATGACTGTTGATATTGCTTCTAAAACAGGTGAAATATCTAATAAAAGCTCAGTTATAGGTTCATACGAAATTTCAGACGATTCAACATACATTATATTTTACTTTAATGATAATGCTGACGATTTCCAGTCAATTAAAGGTGAAATAAGCTTGCTTGTTGAATTTGAAGAGATAATCAAATCAAATGTACACAAAGAAGGCTCGCTTTTCTCTGATGAAGGATTATTTGATGGATATTTTCATTTTGAAATCAAAGCTACAATTCCGGCGGTCAGAGAAGGTGCACAGAAACGAGAGTGGAGTATCGTTGACCGTGCAGAATTGATTAATCAGTGGATTTATGATTTTGAAAATACAGATGTTACAAAAGATTTAAGAATCAGCATTGCTTATGGTGATGTTACAGATGAAGAAATCTTTAATATCAAAGATGTTTATCAAAATGAAGATATAGATATAGCATATTATATTGATCCAAGTACAAAAGCTTTATATCTTGTAAACAGATGTAACGGCGAGGATGATATTGAATATTGTGCTAATGCCCATAAGGATGTTGGTGATAATAAAGTTAAGTGTAATGTACTAAAAGATTATCCGCAATGGTGTACTTGTTGGAGCAAAGCTGAAAATACTGAGCTTACAATTAAGTACAAAACTGCACTTGACGGCTATAAATCAAATGCTTCCGATGATTACAAAACAATTCTTGGAGATCAAAATACAATAGTTGGCAACGAGGGAGATTCTGAAGTAAATAAATATGAAAACAGAGTAACTCTTACCGGTAGCTATTATGATTTGTATGGTAACAGAAACGATGATATTAAAAAGCATACTGCCAAAGTTGAGTATAATTCTATTTTGAGTAAAACTGAATCGAATACAGCTAAACCTGATAATGGATATGAAAGTGTATTTGCTGTAACTTTTAACAAGGACAAAATTAACTTGTTAAATACAGATGCCAACGAAGACGGTGTAGCTGATACTGAAATAGTTCTTACGGATACTATGCATAATCTTAAATATATTCCGGGGTCTATGGTGATTACTACTGAGGATAAAGACGGTAATAAAGCTGAGTTGAAATACGGTGATCATTTTACAGTTGATGTTGAACAGACAGACGATGGTGCAAATCTTAGAATTATCATTATGAAGCTTGGCGAGTATAGGTATGATATTACCTATAATGCAACTGTTTATTATAAGGGCGAGAATGCTACTATTGATATATCAAATAATGCAAGCCTTGAAATGTATACTAAATCTAAGCAATATACGAGTCCTACCTATAAGTATAGAAGAAGGTTTAGTTATAGCGATAACTGGGATTATGTAAGGTATGAAATCAATATTTTAAAGGTTGATTATTATAACGAGGAAATGTATTTGCCAGGTGCAGTATTTGGTTTGTATGCTTCGGATGGTCACTTGATGGCTGAAGAAGAGACAGACGAAAATGGAGGCTGTATATTTAAGACAGATGCAACCCAGGGCTTAATCTATCGGAATGATCAGATGTATTACATAACCGAAACTAAGGCACCAGATGGATACGAGCTTGACACTTTACAGCATTGGTTCTATTTTGGAAAAACTAAAAATGTTGAGTTGGAAAACGAGCATTTGAAGAAGTATCCAAACGCTGATATTCATTATGTAGGTTTGACTAATGAAACTGATTACATACTGAACATTAAGGCGACTAACGAAAAACTTTTTACCTTGCCTGCAACAGGCGGTAGCGGACAATTTGTATTTATTATAACCGGAGCTGCAATTACAATTTTATCTCTTGGTTGTATAATAATAAAAAAGAAGCGTAAAAGCGGATTTAACCAATCTTAATTGTAGCTTCAAAAATAATTTTTATTTAAAGAAAGGAAGAAAAAAATGAAAAAGACAAAAAAACTCAGTAGCTTGATTTTAGCGTTTGTGCTTGTTTTGTTATCGACAGTATCCGCTTTTGCTACTACAACTCCTGAATTGGAGGACGAAATCCTTGGCCACACATTTGATGCTTATCAGATTTTTGAGGCTGACTCAGTAGACGGTGAGTATCTCACAAATGTTGAGTGGGGTTCTTCAATTAGCAACTCCTCATATTTCTTAAGAAACTTAAAGAGAGATAACTCTTTTGTTGTTGATGGAGTTAATATTTTTGCTGAATGTACTGATGCTGACAGTGTAGCAAATGTTCTTTCAGAGTACGAAGATTACAGTGATATTGCAAAAGCATTTGCTAATTATGCAGCTAACTCAACTTATGTTAAAACAGCTTATGCTACAGACTTAATGGTTGGCGATGAAATTGAAGATGCAGGTTACTATGTTTTAGTAGACACTACAACTTCTGGTCCTGCAAACCCTGCAATTATTAAAATGTTAATTGATGGTGGTACACTTGAAATAGAAGTTAAGGCTGGCGTACCATATGTAGAGAAGAAGGTTAAAGAAAACTCATACGATGTTGATTATACAAGCGAAACACTTGGTACAGAAACAAAAGATGGTTTTGTTGGTGTTGAATATGGCGAAGGCTATAACGATGTAGCTGACTACAGCATTGGTGAGGCAGTACCATTCAGACTTTACGGTACAATTGCAAGTGATATGGAATACTATGATTCATACTACTATGCATTTATTGATGAGCTTTCAAAGGGTCTTACATTTACAGATGCAGATGTTGATGATTTAACAGTTTCACTTTACGATGTTTCTGGTGACAGCTATGTATTTGTTGATGATGTAACAGATTATTTTGAAGTTTCTTATGTTGATTCAGCAGATGGTACAGTTATCACAATCGAGTGTGCAGATGCTCGTGAAATTCCTGAAATTTCATCTACAAGCGTACTTGTAGTAGATTACAACGCTACTCTTAATCAGGAAGCTGTAATTGGTTACAATGGTAACGAAAACAAGGTTTACCTTAAGTATTCAAACAACCCAAATGTAAACAAGTCAACAGGTACAACAGAAGAAGATAAGGTTATTGTATTTACATACGAAGTAGTTGGTACAAAGACAGATACAGAGGGCAATGTGCTTGAAGGTGCAAAGTTTAATCTTCTTAACGCTGATGGTGAGTACTATGCTTACAGTGAAGATGGCGTTTGTTGGGTAACTGATAAAAAGAATGCAGATGTTCTTGAGTCAGATGAAGATGGTTTATTTACAGTTAAGGGTCTTGATGAGGGTGAATACACACTCGTCGAGGTTGAGGCTCCAAAAGCATATCAGATGCTTACAAGCGATATTATAATTAATATTATCTCAACTATCCTTCCAGATGACAATGATGATGATGCTCAGAACTGGACAGGCGATCCTGAAGATGCTTTAATCGACTTTGCTGCAAGTGTTGAAAACGATGATAATGCAGCTTCACTTGATCAGGATGCTACAGTAAACGGTTCAGTTGCTATGAATGTTATCAACACAAAGGTTTATGACCTTCCAGGTACTGGTGGTATGGGTACAACACTCATCTACATCGCAGGTGCATCATTTGTTGCATTAGCAGTTGTTCTTTTCGTTATTAAGCGTAGAAAAAGTGCGTAATTAAAACTTATTAGTTTATTAACTGCATTGATATTTTAGTGTTTATAGCCTGAGCGAACCTCAGGCTATAAAGCGTATAGGAGAACCAAAAGAATATGAAAAAAAACATTTCTACAATAATTATAATGTTAATATTACTTTTGGGTATCTCGCTATTACTTTATCCCTCAGTAAGTGACTACATAAACAATGTCAACAGAGCAAAGGATATTACTACCTATGCTCAATCTGTTGCAAAAACGGATAAGAAAAAGTATGAAAAAATGCTAAGCGAAGCAGTAGAATATAATTCGCAATTGGCGAAAAAACCGACGCATTGGCGATTATCAGAAGAAGAAGCGGAAATATATAACGACATTCTTGATGTATCAGATACAGGTGTAATGTCTTATATCGAAATTCCAAAGTTGAGCTGTACTTTGCCTATATATCACGGAACAAATGTAGATGTTTTACAAATTGCTGTAGGACATCTCGAAGGTTCATCTTTGCCGGTAGGGGGGAAAAGTACCCATTGCGTTTTATCGGCTCACAGAGGCTTACCGTCAGCTAAGCTTTTTACAAATCTTGATAAGCTTGTTATAGGCGATGTTTTTTATATCCGTACTCTTAATGAAACTCTTTGCTATGAGGTGTCGGAGGTAAATATAGTTTTGCCTTATGAAACAAAGCTTTTGCAGAATGTTTCGGGCGAGGATTTATGTACACTTATGACTTGTACCCCTTACGGTGTAAATACTCACAGGTTATTGGTAAGGGGGAAAAGAGTAGTCAATGAGGAAAAATATGATGTCAGAATTACCGCTGATGCTCTGCAAATTGACCCATTTATGGTGGCTCCGGTAATTGCGGCACCTATAGTAATTATATTATTTATTTCTGTTGTTACATATAAAAGAAGAAAGTTATCTTAAGAAAGCAGGTGATGTGATGAAAGCGTATACAAAACACAAAATAGTTGCAGGTTTATTATTAATACTTATAATTATTACCGGTACGAATACGGTGTTCGCTACTTCATCGCAGCTAGGTTCAATTACGGTTAATTTTGAACTTGAAAATACAAAATTTGATGTATTTAAAATAGGAACTGTAAATGAAAATGGTATAGAGCTTTCTGATGACTTTAAAAAATACAGTATAGATATATTCAGCGAAAATGCCGCTGATACACTTGATGCATATATAAAGAAAGACAAGCTTTCGCCTTATGCTTCAATAGTTACTGATGAAAATGCAACGGCTAAGTTTAAAGACCTTGCAAAAGGTGTGTATCTTGTAACAGGTGATAACTTTATTTCAAAAGATTTTACCTACAAGATTAGACCTTCAATGGTAAGCGTACCTTTTTTTGACAAAAATAGTGAATATTGGAATGTTAATTTGGAACCAAAGTTTGAAAAAATAACTGATAATGATGATAAAACTGATATAAAGGTTTTAAAGGTATGGGAGAATTACTCAGAAAACAGAACTTATCCAGAAGTAAAAGTTCAACTTTTAAAGGATTGGAAAGTGTTTGATACAGTTGTCCTTAATGAGGAGAATGATTGGAAATATGTTTGGAAAGATTTGGACAAAAACTGCAATTGGGCAGTAGTTGAAGAAGATATCGCTGAAGGCTATGTCGTACAAATCGAGAATAACAACTATGTTTATACAATTACTAACTCTGAATCTTCAACAAAACCCACACCGCCGACTGATCCACAGAGTACACCTCCTGTTACAACAGAGCCTCCTAAGCTTACACAGACAGGTCAGCTTAATTGGCCTATACCTGTACTTGTAATTATGGGTGCTGTTCTTATTATTATTGGAATTGCATTTATGGGGAAGAAAAATGAAGAATAATAAAAAAAGTTTATTTTTCATTATATCAGGTGTATTGTGTATAGTTTTAGCTTTATCAATATTCATATACAACAAGATTACAGCTGAAAAAGCATTTAAAGATTCTCAAATAACAGTTCATTTTTTAACTGAACTTGTGATTAAAGACAATAACAATGACAAAAATCCTTTTCCAAACGATAACTACGACAGGAAAATGCCTGAAGTTTCAATTGATGGTAAGCCGTATATAGGAGTGCTTGAAATTAAGGATTTGGAATTAAAGCTTCCTATATCTGCTGAATTAAGTTATGAAGTTTTGGATATTTCGCCTTGTTTATATAGTGGTTCTATTTATCGTAAAAATATGGTAATAGCCGCCCATAATTTTGAAAAACATTTTGGCAAAATTGATGATTTACCGCTTTCATCAGAAATAGTATTTACCGATATCGAAAGCAACAAATATGTGTTTGAGGTAGTAAATATCGAATCATTATCTGCTGAGCAGGTTGATGAAATGAAAAATAAAAGCGATAAAAACAATTGGGATATGACATTGTTTACTTGTGATTATTCCGGCAACAGAAGAATTGCAGTAAGATGCAAAATGACAAAGATTGAGTAAATAATATTATTAAATAGAATACACCCCTGCAATCGGAGTTTACTTATGTACTTCGATTGCAGGGGTGTTTTATTAGTTATTATCGGTATGAGTTTCACTTGATTTTCTTCTTGGAATAAAGTTTGTTATAAAGTTTGCTTTTTTACCTCTATACTTAATATAAAAATAACCTGAAAGATTAAATACTACGGCTCCTATAAAATTTACAATCAAATCTTTCATTGTGTCTATAAGACCAATATCAAGATAACCGTTAATATTAAGTTTTTCACCATTAACAACAGTATCTGTAATGCCGTTAATAGAGGTAATTTCGTTAATGTTGCCGTCTGTAAGAAATACCGAATTAATAGTATTAATAATGCTATCCTTTTGCATATCCATATTAAAAAACATATCAATGCTAAATTCAAAAAATTCCCATATTGTTCCGACTGTCATAGAAAAGCAGAATGAAAACAGGCATACAAATAGGGGAGAGAGCTTAATTTTTATCTTTTCGTTTTGATTCAAAATATCAATCAAGCCAAATCCAACGCCTGCACAAATAAAGCCGTTAATTGTGTGTAGGGTTGTATCCCATATCGGAATTTTTTCATAGAACGAACCAAGCTCACCCATAATATTAGCCGCAAATATAAATATAATCATAATAATTTCAAGAGCACTTGGCAAATCTATTTTCATTCTATGCTCAATAAATGATGGAATCATAAAAAGAACAAGTGACAAAACACAGGTCATTGTGTTTTCCCATCTGCCTGAAAAAATACTCCATATCAATACAGCTAAAATTATTAAACGAAGAATAATATAAACTGCGGCTTTTACTTTATGAGCTTTCATTTCTTCAATATCAATAATTTTCTTTTTTCTGTTTTTGTTATCATTATTCATTAATAACCAACACCTTTTGTACTAAATATTATATTATGTCAAGAAAATAAAAAGAACAAAAAAGAGCTATGTTTAATCAAAATGCAACATAGTGTTGCATCTAGAACGAACAAATAGCTTTATTTTTTTGAAACTCATTTACCCGACTGAAAAAAATTAAAAGTTTTGATTAAACTTTTTCAAAAGTTTATCGGGTCAAGGGTTGAAAACCCTTGTGGGATTTTAAAGGGCAAAGCCCTTTAACCTAAAATGAATTAATTAAAAATTCCG
>JAXJSN010000014.1:0-8570 GCA_036310085.1 Ruminococcus sp. | reverse complement strand
TCTGAAAAAGTAAAAGAAGCAATAAAAAAAGCGGTTGATAGCGGAATTGAAGTTGTAGCCGCAAGCGGCAGACCATATCACTCAATGCCTGAGTATATTTTAAATTTTAACGGACTAAATTATTTTATAGCGTCAAACGGAGCAAATGTATATAAAAATAGGGGAGAGAAAATCCACTCAGAATTACTTTGCGAAAGCGATGTTATTAAGTTTCTTGAAATAACACAAAAGTATGATTTAATTCTTGAAGCCTTTATTGATGGCTTAACTTATACGGATTCAAGATTTATGAATGACCCGATAAAATACGGTTGCAGTCAGGCTTATGTCAGCTATGTAAAAGCCTCTCACGGTTGCATTGATGATATGCGTCAATTTATTTTTGATAATAGAGATAGACTTGATAGTATCGAGATTGTATGTACAGATAAATTACTTAGAACTCAACTGCGTGATATTATCAGCAAAAATATCCCTGATTTTTACATCACTTCTTCATCTAAGAATTTTATTGAGTTAATGGCTAAAAATGCAACTAAGGCAAAGGGCGTTGAGTTTTTATGTAATCATTTGGGGATAACTCCAGAGGAATGTTGTGCTTGCGGAAATGCCGATAATGATGTTGATATGATTGCCTTTGTCGGTTTAGGGGCGGCTGTAAAAAATGCATCTTTAAATTGTATCGAAAAAGCTAAAATTATAGTGGCTGATAATAATAGTGACGGAGTTGCGCAATTAGTAGATATTTTGATTGAAATAAACTCACAGGAGCAGTGCTAAATGAAAAAATATTATTTTAACTCCTATAAAAGCTTTAAATGTATAGCAGATAAATGTCCCGATAGTTGTTGTAAGGATTGGGATGTGGTAGTTGATGATAAAGCAAATGAATTTTATCAAAGTGTAAAAACTCCTTTTGGCGATAAAATTCGTAGCGTAACTACAATTGATAGTGATGGCGATAGAATTTTTACGCTTGAAAATGGCAAGTGTCCCTTCTGGAATAAAAATAAACTTTGTGACATTTTTATTAATCTTGGAGAAGAAAATCTTTGCAAAACTTGTGCGGAATTTCCTCGTATTACTCAGGATTATACGGATTTTTCTGAAAATATGCTTTCGCTTGCTTGCCCCGAAGCGGCAAGAATTATATTAAATGAAAATAATCCGTTTGAGTTTATCTGTACCGAGGATGAAGCTTGCGAAATTCCTGATTATAACGCAGAGTTTATGAGCTTTTTGAAAAAAGCAAGAGATATTTCAATCGAAATTGTAAAACGCTATGATTTGTTTTCGGACGGATTACATATTCTTTATACCTTTAACGAAAGCGTTCAGCAGCTTATTGATAAAGATTTTTTTGATTGTTCACAATTAGATGATTTTAAGTACTCTGATACATTGAATATAATATCTGAAGAATATATATATAATCTGCACAGTCAATTTGATATTATGGATAAAAACTATAAAGACCTTATGTGCAATGCGATAAAAGCGGAAAATTTAACTCCTGTTCATAAAGAATATGAAAAAGAGTTTAAAAATCTCGCAATGTATTATATTTACAGATATTATCTTACAGCTATCGACAGCTACGATGTACTGCTCACAATTGAAAAGCTCGTTTCTGCCTGTGTTGTAATAGGCAAAATTGAGGATTTTTGGTATGATATAAATAAAAATATTGATTTTGAAAAGCGTGTGGAAATAGTGCAACGATATTCAAAAGAAATTGAACATTCCTACGAAAATCAAGAGTTATTTTATGTTGATATTTAATATACTGAAAGAAGGATAATATGATTAAAGACTTAATGCATGACCCGTTTTTCTTAGCCGGAAAATCTGAGGTTGCAACAAAAGATGATTTGCAGATTGCACAAGACTTGCTTGATACATTGATGTCGCACCGAGATAGCTGTGTAGGTATGGCGGCAAATATGATAGGTGTCAAAAAACGCATTATTGCTTTTCTTGACGAGAGTGGACGAGTTCCTGCATATACTGTAATGCTTAATCCCGAAATCATTAAAAAAGATGGTGCTTACGATACCGAGGAAAGCTGTCTGTCACTTCTCGGCGGTTTGCGTCCGTGCAAACGCTACAAAACAATCAAGGTTAAGTATCAGACTGTTGGTTTACAGACTCGCACTAAGACTTATACCGGCTGGACGGCACAGATTATTCAGCACGAAGTAGATCATTGTAACGGAGTTTTGATTTGATAAAGAATCGCCTTAAAGGTTGCATAAAATTCAAACCGAAAGAATTGTAAAAACCTCCTCTTACCACTTGGGTAGGAGGAGGTTTTTGTTATAGCCAAAAGCTATATTTTCATTTTCATTAAGCCGTGCTTGTTGCAATAGATATATAAATAACCTCTGCCACGAAAATTTAAGCGGGTTTCGGCATTACCTTCGGGATAAAATTTTACAAATTGCACTCTGTCGCAGGTTAAGTAAGCAAGAAAAGAAATATAATGTTCTTTTGTCATATCGTGATTTATTGTTATAAAATGCTCATCTTCAACTTTTTCTATTATAATTTGGTGATTGTTGTCAAGTTCTTCGGCTTCAAGGGGTGGCAAGGTAATTCCGCAACAGCTTATAAAAGCATCGCCCATTGTGCGTATGATGTTGCCACAAATAGGGCAAACATAAAACTTTGAACGCAATACATTTGAAGATGTATTTTTGTTGATAACTGTGTTACCGGACAGCAATTCCATTACCGAAACTGAAAGTGCTTTGGCAAGGGGTTCTATTAATGAAATATCAGGCAAACCTTTTGCGGTTTCCCATTTTGACACAGTCTTACTGCTCACACCTAAAATATCTGCAAGTTCTGCTTGAGTTATCCCTTTTTTCTCTCGCAAAGTTTTAATTGTTGCTCCGGTTATATATGTATCCATAAAGTCAACACTCCTTTATGAAACCATTATAATACCTCACTGCAATTACTTCAACCTACTTAGCGTAGGAAAAAGAAAGTGTTATCGAGTAATTTTTGTTAAGCAAAACATCCTCCTACCGTTAGATAGGAGGATGTTTTATAATTAGCCATATTTATTTTTAAAACTGCTTTTGTTGATATTATTAGTAGAAAAGAAAAGTGGGCTATAATGTTACTATAAGCTTTTCGTTTTTAAGTATTTCGTCAAGCATTTTGTCTAATTTAGTGTAAAGTAGATTTTTTTCTTCGAAATATTCTGGCAGTATTTCATCGCCTTTTATTTTTTCTGTTTTGCTTTTAAAGACAGTTTCCCAGAAACATTATAAACCCCCAAAAACACAGATTTTCAGAATTACTATGTTTGGGGTCAAGTTTCAACACCGTTTTTCAGGGCATTGAAATTTGAGTTTTGCACTTCTGGGAATGTAAATAAAACTGTGATTTTATTGACAAAAATACAGGATTTGCAAGGCTTTCGGCGTAAAAAAAGACCTTGCAGATTTTACTCTACAAGGTCAATTTTTCTATTGTGGTTTTACAATCTGGGTTTGCCCCAAATCAAAATCTAATTTAAAATTACTTCTCGTTGATAGCAGCCTGAGCAGCAGCAAGACGAGCGATTGGCACACGGAATGGTGAACATGATACATAATCAAGACCAATCTTGTGGCAGAACTCTACAGAAGAAGGATCGCCACCGTGCTCACCGCAGATACCGATGTGGAGGTTGTTGTTTACTGGCTTACCAAGCTTAATAGCTGTTTCCATAAGCTTACCAACACCTGTCTGGTCGAGCTTAGCAAATGGATCGTTCTCGAAGATCTTTGTATCATAGTAAGCATCAAGGAACTTACCAGCATCGTCTCTTGAGAAACCAAATGCCATCTGTGTAAGATCGTTTGTACCGAAGCAGAAGAAGTCAGCCTCAGCAGCGATTTCGTCAGCTGTAAGAGCAGCACGAGGAATCTCGATCATTGTACCAACTTCGTACTCAAGCTCAACGCCTGCAGCAGCAATTTCAGCATTAGCTGTTTCAACTACTACCTTCTTAACGAACTTAAGCTCCTTAACCTCTGATACGAGTGGAATCATAATTTCTGGCTTAACAGCCCAATCTGGATGAGCCTTCTTAACTTCAAGAGCAGCACGGATAACTGCCTTTGTCTGCATCTTTGCAATTTCAGGATATGTTACTGCAAGACGGCAGCCACGGTGACCCATCATTGGGTTGAACTCGTGGAGTGAGTTGATGATAGCCTTAATATCTTCAACAGTCTTGCCCTGTGAGTCAGCAAGCTTCTTGATGTCAGCTTCATCTGTAGGAACGAACTCGTGGAGTGGTGGGTCGAGGAATCTGATTGTTACAGGGTTGCCCTCGAGAGCCTCATATAATGCCTTGAAGTCGCTCTGCTGGTATGGAAGAATCTTCTCAAGAGCAGCTTCTCTTTCTTCAACTGTATCTGAGCAGATCATCTCACGGAATGCAGCAATTCTGTCTTCCTCAAAGAACATATGCTCTGTACGGCAAAGACCGATACCTTCTGCACCGAGCTCACGAGCCTTCTTAGCGTCAGCAGGTGTATCAGCGTTAGTTCTAACCTTAAGTGTTCTGTACTTGTCAGCCCAAGCCATAATTCTGCCGAACTCGCCTGCGATCTGAGCGTCAGTTGTCTTAATAGCACCATCGTAGATGTTACCTGTTGAACCGTCGATTGAAATATAGTCTCCCTCGTGGAATTCCTTACCGCCGAGTGTGAACTTCTTGTTTTCTTCATCCATGTTGATGTCGCCACAACCGGATACGCAGCATGTACCCATACCACGAGCAACTACAGCAGCGTGAGATGTCATACCGCCACGAACTGTGAGGATACCCTGTGAAGCCTTCATACCTGTAATATCTTCAGGTGAAGTCTCAAGACGAACAAGAACTACCTTTTCGCCGTTGTTGTTCCAAGCCTCAGCATCTTCAGCTGTGAATACAACCTTACCGCAAGCAGCACCTGGTGAAGCACCAAGACCCTTGCCGATTGGTGTAGCAGCCTTTAACGCAGCTGTATCGAACTGTGGGTGTAATAATGTATCAAGGTTACGAGGATCGATCATAGCTACAGCTTCTGCCTCTGTTCTCATACCTTCGTCAACGAGGTCACAAGCAATCTTTAAAGCAGCCTGAGCTGTTCTCTTACCGTTTCTTGTCTGGAGCATATAGAGCTTCTTGTTTTCAACTGTGAACTCCATATCCTGCATATCTCTGTAGTGGTTTTCAAGGTTCTTACAAACTTCCTGGAACTGAGCGAAAGCTTCTGGGAACTCCTGCTCCATCTTAGCAATTGGCATTGGTGTACGAACACCAGCAACTACGTCTTCACCCTGAGCGTTGATGAGGAACTCACCCATGAGCTTCTTCTCACCTGTAGCAGGATCTCTTGTAAATGCAACACCTGTACCGCAGTCATCACCCATATTACCGAATGCCATTGACTGTACGTTTACAGCAGTACCCCATGAATATGGAATATCGTTGTCACGACGGTATACATTAGCACGTGGGTTATCCCATGAACGGAATACAGCCTTAACAGCACCCATCAACTGCTCCTTAGGATCGTCTGGGAAGTCTGCACCGATCTTAGCCTTGTATTCAGCCTTAAACTGAGCAGCAAGCTCCTTAAGGTCTTCAGCAGTAAGATCAACGTCAAATGTAACGCCCTTTTCTTCCTTCATCTTGTCGATAAGCTCTTCAAAGTACTTCTTACCAACTTCCATAACTACATCAGAATACATCTGGATGAATCTTCTGTAGCAGTCCCAAGCCCAACGTGGGTTGCCTGATTTAGTAGCAATTGTATTTACAACAGTTTCGTTAAGACCAAGGTTAAGGATTGTATCCATCATACCTGGCATAGATGCTCTAGCACCTGAACGAACTGAAACGAGGAGTGGATTTTCCTTATCGCCGAACTTCTTGCCGGTGATCTCTTCCATCTTCTCAATATATTCGTTAATCTGACCCTGGATTTCGGCATTGATTTCTCTGCCGTCCTCATAGTACTGAGTACAAGCCTCAGTTGTGATTGTGAAGCCCTGTGGAACAGGAAGGCCAAGACCTGTCATTTCTGCAAGGTTGGCACCCTTACCGCCGAGGAGTTCACGCATGCTTGCGTTACCTTCTGTAAAAAGGTAAACCCATTTTTTTGCCATTTTAGAAACCTCCTAAAATTTAGTATACGGCAAAATCTGAAGTCATTTTGCCGGCTTATGTTAAGCCTATCAGTTATTATAACAAAGTTTGGCGAAAATAGCTAGATTTTTTTAAAAAATATTTTTCTAAAAAACGAGATTTTTTTTTATTTATATTGTATAAATCGTTTAATTTGTAAAATTGCGTAAAAATTTTGTAAAATTTACTTGAAATTTGCAATTTTTATGAGATAATAGTATTATCTGTTATTGTGGATGTGTATAATATAGATGTATATTAATATACATTTACAATGGTAATAATATCTAAAAATACCTTTAAGGAGCATACTTATGAGCAATTGTGCAATTATACTTGCAGGCGGCGAAGGTAAGCGTATGAAGTCCGATAAGCCAAAAACACTATCTATGGTGCTTGATAAACCTATGCTTATGTGGGTTATTTCGGCTGTTAGAAATGCAGGTGTTGACGAAATCTGTGTTGTAAAGGGCTATAAAAAAGAATGTATTGATGAGTTTATTGAAACTCTTGATTTTAAAGTTGAAAGCGTTTTTCAGGCTGAAAGACTTGGTACAGGACATGCTGTTATGATGGCTAAGGATTTTCTTGAAAAGCACGATGGTAATGTTGTTATTCTCAATGGCGATGCTCCGTTTATGGACAGTAAAACTATTGAAAAGTCTCTTGCACAGCACGAGAATGGCTATGCGGCTACTGTTATTTCTGCAAATGTAGATGACCCCACAGGTTATGGCAGAATTGTACGAACTGACGATGGCGGTGTAAAGGCTATTGTTGAGCAGAAGGACGCTGATGAAGAAACACTGAAAATTACTGAGGTTAATTCAGGTGGTTTCTGGTTTGACTGTAAAAAGCTTTTATCTGTACTTGACAGAATTAAATCTGATAATAATGCAAAGGAATATTATCTTCCTGATGCACTCAAGCTTTTGCTTGCTGACGGACAGAAGGTTGGTGCATTCACTGCTGAATGCAGCGATGCTGTTTTGGGTGCAAATGACCCGGCTCAGCTTGAGGAGCTTAATAATATTGCAAAACAAAAGGGTTATACCTGTTAATCCATAACGAAAATATAAATTCAAAGGAGTTATTACAATGAATTTTCACGGTAAGGATATTAAAATTTTCACCGGCAGCTCAAATATTGATGTTGCTCAGGGTATTGCAGGCTGTTTAGGTATTCCGCTTGGTAAGAGCGACTGCACACAGTTTTCTGATGGCGAAATTTCAGTTTCTCTCAACGAGTCTGTTCGTGGTAGCGACTGCTTTATTGTTCAGTCAACTTGTGCACCTGTAAACGACAATCTTATGGAAATGCTCATTATGATTGACGCTATGAAGCGTGCTTCTGCTGCAAGAATTACAGTTGTTATGCCATATTTTGGTTATGCAAGACAGGACAGAAAAGCAAAGGCAAGAGATCCGATTTCAGCTAAGCTTTGTGCAGATATTATTACTTGTGCAGGTGCTGACCGTGTGCTTACAATGGATCTTCACGCAAATCAGATTCAGGGCTTTTTCAATATTCCTGTTGACCATCTTCACGGTTCAACTCTCCTTGCTAACCATATGAGAGAGAAAATCGGTGGCAACTTTGATGATTATATTGTTGTTTCTCCTGACCTCGGTTCAGTTACTCGTTCAAGAAACTTTGCTTCAAAAATTGGCACAGGTCTTGCTATTATTGACAAGCGTAGACCAAAGGCTAATGTTTGTGAGGTTATGAATATTATCGGTGACGCTAAGGGTAAGAAAGTTATCCTTGTTGACGATATGATTGATACAGCAGGTACACTTTGCAACGCTGCTAACGCTATTGTTGAAAAGGGCGGTGCTACTGAGGTTTATGCTTGTGCAACTCACGCTGTACTTTCAGGTCCTGCAATTGAGAGAATCAAGAACAGTGCAATTAAAGAGGTTGTTCTTCTTGATACAATCCCTGTTCCACAGGAAAAGATGATTGACAAGTTTACAATTCTTCCTGTTGCTCCTACATTTGCAGAGGCTATTGCAAGAATTTATAACGACAAGCCATTTACTGCTGCTTTCGGCTGATTTAGCGACTGATTGCGACAGATTTTGCTTAAATAAAAAAGTATAATGTTATTTGGAGGCGGGTTTAAACACCCGCCTTTTTGCCCACAAATCGGAAGGTTTAAGATTATAGCAAAAGTTAAAAAATATAGCGGAGGCTTACAAACTAAAAGTTTTGATTAAACTTTTTCAAAAGGCAACAGAGTGTTGCATCCAAATCGAGTAGATAGTTTGATGTTTTATAAAGCTTATATGCCCGACAAAAAACTAAAAGTTTTGATTAAACTTTTTCAAAAGTTTATCGGGTCAAGGGTTGAAAACCCTTGTGGGATTTTAAAGGGCAAAGCCCTTTAAC
>JAXJSN010000013.1:0-1674 GCA_036310085.1 Ruminococcus sp. | reverse complement strand
GGCTAAAACGAGAATATCAAAATCAACTTCTTTACCACTTTGCATTACAGCTTTGTTCTTTTTAAAGCTCGCAACACTGTCCTCTAACATAAATCTAATACCATTAGCTTCCAAGTGTGTTTGCATTATAGAAGCACACTCATTATCAAGAATACTTGAAAGAATACGATTTGAAAGGTCACAGACAGTAATATCTGCTACACTTTCTTTAAGTCCCTCGGCACATTTTAAGCCTATAAGACCCGCACCAACAATCAATACTTTAGATTTTTTGTCTATTGCTTTTTGTAAAGCTAAAGTATCATCAAGGGTCATAAAAGAAAACTTATTTTTAACTTTGTCAAGACCTTCAAGTGTAGGGATAAAAGGTGTTGAACCTGTGGCAACACAGACTGTATCATACGGAATAACAGTGTTATCGTCAAGAAGGACAGTTGTATTTTCATTATCAATTTTAATAGCACTTTTTCCGTAAAGTACTTCACAATCCATTTTCTCATAATAGTCATCGCTTCGGTACTTCATTCGCTCAAGATCTGTTTTTCCTTCTAAATAATAAGAAATAAGAGGGCGACCGTATACAGCATGTTTTTCCTTTGATACAACAACGATTTTGTTACTGTTATCCAAGCTGCGGATGCCTTCAATGCAACCTACTGCGGCTACACCATTTCCAATAATCACATACTGTTTCATTTGTGTCACCTTTCTTCATATACTATTGCTTTATTCGGACAACCTTTTACGCACGCAGGCTCTCCGCAGGAGTTTTTTAGGCAAAGTTCGCACTTTTGTACGGCACCTTGTTCTCCTTGTGTTAATGCACCGTAAGGACAAACTAAAATACAGGTTAAGCAACCGACACATTTATTATGGTCTATACAAACAGTTCCATTTTTTACAGATAAAGCCCCTGATATACAACCTTTTACGCAAATCGGGTCTTTACAATGGCGACAGGAAACAGCATAGTTGATTTTTTCGTTTCCTTCTACACGAATTCTGGGATAAATCGGTTTATCTTTTAATGCCTTAATCATATCTTCTTCATTGGAATTTGCAAAGGCACAGTTATATTCACACAAGTGGCAACCAAGACACCACTCTTCATTAACATATACTCGTTTCATAATAACTACCTTTCTTATTCGCCGGCGTGAGAGATACCTAAAATCTCAAGTTCTTTTTCTGTTAATCCTATGCCTCTAAGCATTAAGCGATTTCCACGTAGCGATTCAATGGAATTTATACCCAGACCGCCCATAAGCTCTTTGATTTCGTGACGCCAAGCATTCATAAGATTAGTAAGACGCTCACAACCGATGTTAGGATTAAGTCGTTTTACAAGCTCAGGACGCTGGGTTGCAATACCCCAGTTGCATTTACCGCTTTGACAAGTACGGCAAAGGTGACAACCAAGAGCCAAAAGTGCAGCGGTAGCAACATAACAGGCATCTGCACCAAGTGCAATAGCTTTAACTACATCCGAAGCACTTCTTATACTACCACCTACAACAAGAGAAACATTGTTTCTGATACCCTCGTCACGCAGACGCTGGTCAACTGCGGCAAGTGCAAGTTCAATCGGAATACCTACATTATCACGAATTCTGGTAGGTGCGGCACCTGTACCGCCTCGGAAACCGTCAATTGCAATAATATCAGCACCACTTC
>JAXJSN010000012.1:0-34455 GCA_036310085.1 Ruminococcus sp. | reverse complement strand
TAGAGAAACCTTTGAAACTGTACAAAAGCTTATAAGTAAAACCAAACGCAGAGCACCAAAAACTGAAAATGGTGAAAAGAGTATGTTTTCTGATTTGGTGTATTGTGCTGATTGTAAGAGCAAACTTTGGTATCATACAAACACAGTGAATAAAGATATTCATTTCTTTAGCTGTTCCAATTATAAAAAAGATACTCGTGGCAACTGTAAGACAAGACATTATGTAAGAGCAGATGCAATAGAGCAAGTTGTAATGCTTGAACTAAAAAGACTTGCAAAGTTTTTAGAAAGCAATGAAGAAGAATTTGCACAGCTTCTTGCCGAGAAAACCAATGCAGATATGCTTGATGAGCAGAAATATCTTGAAAGCGAGTTGAACCGAGCAACAGCAAGAAGTGAAACAGTTTCTAATCTCTTTGTTAAGATTTATGAGGATAACGCAACAGGAAAAATCTCAGATGAAATGTTTATGCAGCTATCTCAAAAGTATGAAGCTGAACGCTTGGAACTCAAAGAAAAGATTCTTAACCTAAAAGAACGAATTGCTAAAATCGGTGAAATGAAACAAAATAAAGACGACTTTATCAAAGCTGTCCGCAAGTTTATGGAGATGAGAACTTTAACAGCACCAATGCTTCGAGAACTAATTGACCACATTGATGTTTACGAAAAGCAAGGCGGAAACAAATGCTATACTCAGGAGATTACGATATACTACCGCTTTGTGGGGCTCATTAACATCCCAATGTTACCTGAAGATGAATACTATAAAGCCGACACACGCATAGGTGTTGAGGTTGAGTATATTCCAAGAAAGTCAGCGTAAAAACAAAAAGTGAGCAGGCACATAACCTGCTCACGCATACATATCAGAAGAATTTGACAAAGAAAAAGAGTGTTCATAACTTAAATCCGTTATGAACACTCATACTGGTGCGGGTGACAGGACTTGAACCTGCACATCGGTTGACACCAGAACCTAAATCTGGCGCGTCTGCCAATTCCGCCACACCCGCATATGAATTTTTCAACTTTAATATTATACAATATACTGATTAAAAAATCAAGCGTTTTTTATAATTTTTTTGATTTATAAAAAATAAAAGAACCATAGTTAAGTGTAATCACTGAAAGTGCAAGTTATATTATCATATGTAAGCGTCTTTGATGAATATTAACAAGGTATTTATAATAAAAAATATTTTTTAATTCTAATATAGTTGCTTAATTTTAATTTTTATATTATAATATACATTGAGATTTTGTTTTGTTTAGTAATAAGCAAGGTTCATTGAGTATTAAAGTTTTTACTTAAAAGTCGTTTCTTGTTTATTATTTATTGATATATGCTCAATTACAGTTACAGTTGATATTATCAACTTATTTGTATAAAATGTGTGCAAGCTTAAATAGTTGCCGATTTGAAAGGATGTTTTAAATGGTAAAAGATACTTACGAATCACCTTTATCCTCTCGTTATGCGAGCAAGGAGATGAAATATATATTCTCTCCTGATAAAAAATTCAAAACTTGGAGAAAGCTTTGGATAGCTCTTGCTGAGGCTGAAATGGAGCTTGGCTTACCAATTTCTCAGGAACAGATTGATGAGTTAAAGGCTAATGCCGAGAACATCAATTACGATGTTGCTCAGGAAAGAGAAAGACTTGTGCGTCATGATGTTATGTCACATGTGTATGCTTATGGTGTTCAGTGTCCAAATGCAAAAGGCATAATTCATCTTGGTGCGACTTCTTGTTATGTTGGTGATAATACCGATATAATTATTATGACTGAGGGTTTAAAGCTAATTAGAAATAAGCTTGTTACGGTTATCCGCAATCTTTCAAAATTTGCTGATGAATATAAAGCGTTGCCAACACTTGGATTCACTCACTTTCAGCCGGCTCAGCCTACAACGGTAGGTAAAAGAGCAACACTTTGGATTCAGGAGCTTTTAATGGATCTTGAGGATGTTGAATATCAGCTTTCAAAGGCTAAGCTTCTTGGTTCAAAGGGTACAACAGGTACTCAGGCAAGCTTCCTCGAACTTTTTGATGGTGACCACGCTAAATGTAAGGCTCTTGATCAAAAAATTGCAGAAAAAATGGGTTACAAAACCTGTTTTGCTGTTTCAGGTCAGACTTATACAAGAAAGCTCGATTCTCAGTTCTTAAATGTTCTTGCTTCAATCGCACAGACTGCATCAAAGTTTTCTAATGATATTCGTCTTTTACAGCATTTAAAAGAAATCGAAGAACCGTTTGAGAAAAATCAGATTGGTTCATCTGCTATGGCTTATAAGCGTAATCCAATGCGTAGTGAGCGTATCGGAGCTCTTTCAAGATATGTAATGGTTGATGTTCTTAATGGTTATTTTACTACTGCTACTCAGTGGTTTGAAAGAACTCTTGATGATTCTGCTAACAAGCGTTTAAGTATTCCTGAGGCATTTCTTGCAGTGGATGCAATTCTTGCGTTATTTGCTAATGTTGCTGATGGTCTTGTTGTATATCCAAAGGTTATTGAGCAAAGACTTAGAAAAGAGCTTCCTTTTATGGCTACAGAAAACATTATGATGGATGCTGTTAAGAAAAGAGGAGCTGACAGACAGCAGTTACATGAGCAAATTCGTATTCATTCAATGGCTGCTTCAAAGGTAATTAAGGAGGAAGGCGGAGAAAACGACCTTCTAGAGCGTATTGCAGGTGATGAATTGTTTGGTGTAACTCTTGAGGAGCTTGAAACAATACTTCAGCCTGAAAAATATGTAGGCAGAGCTAAGGAACAGACAGAAGATTTTATCAATGAATGTGTTGTTCCTGTTCTTAAACAGTATGAGGATATTGAGTTAGATAATACTGAAATTAATGTATAATTATTCATAAGATATAAATAAAATATAAACAAAGCTATGCTTTGTTTCAAGCTATAAAGCGAAGCAAAGCATTACTTAAATTAAGGAGTTTTGTAAAATGGTAAAAGCAATTGTAGGTGCCAATTGGGGCGACGAGGGTAAGGGTAAGCTTACTGATGTTCTTGCTAACGACAGCGATATTGTTATTCGTTTTCAGGGCGGTGCAAACGCAGGTCACACCATTGTAAACGATTACGGCAAATTTGCTCTTCATCAGTTGCCATCAGGTGTATTTCATCAGAATATCACCAATATTATCGGTAACGGCGTGGCATTTAGCGTAGAGAATTTTATTAGCGAAATGGCTCACCTTGAAGAAAGAGGTGTTCCTACACCAAATATTATAATCTCTGATCGTGCTCAGATTGTAATGCCTTATCATGTAGCTTTTGACTGCTACGAAGAAGAGCGTCTTGGTAAAAATTCATTTGGTTCAACAAAGAGTGGTATTGCTCCATTTTATTCGGATAAATATTCAAAAATCGGTTTCCAGATAAACGAGCTTTTTGACGATCCGGATTCTCTTAGAGCTAAAATTAAGCACGCTCTTGAAATTAAGAACGCTACACTTAAGAATCTTTACAATAAGCCTTCTATTACAGAAGAGGAAATTTTTGATAAGCTTATGGAATATAAAGAAGCACTTGCTCCTTATGTAGGCGATGCGTTTACATTTATACATAATGCTCTCAAAGAGGGAAAAAATATTCTTCTTGAAGGTCAGCTTGGTTCACTTAAAGATACAGACTTTGGTATTTATCCAATGGTTACATCTTCAAATACAATTGCAGGATATGGTGCAGTTGGTGCAGGTATTCCACCATATGAAATAAAAGAAATTATCGCAGTTGTAAAGGCTTACTCAAGTGCTGTAGGTGCAGGCGAATTTGTTTCTGAAATTTTTGGAGAAGAAGCAGACGAGCTTCGTAAGCGTGGCGGCGACGGCGGTGAGTTTGGTGCAACAACTGGCAGACCAAGAAGAATGGGTTGGCTTGACCTTGTAGCATCACGCTATGGCTGTATGGTTCAGGGTGCAACACAGGTAGCATTTACTGTACTCGATGTTCTCGGATACCTTGATGAAATTCCTGTTTGTGTAGGTTATGAGCTTGATGGTGAAGTGATTGATTATTTCCCATCAACAACAAAGCTTAAAAGATGTAAGCCTGTATTTAAGGTATTAAAGGGTTGGAAATGTTCAATTTCCGGAATTACGGAGTATGACAAGCTTCCTAAAGAGTGTCGTGAGTATATTGAATTTGCAGAAAAGCAAATTGGTGTGCCTATTACAATGGTATCAAACGGTCCTTCAAGAAGCGATATTATATATAGATAAATTAAGTGAAAGCTTGATTTATTAAGATTTACGCTATTACTTCTAAACCATATTATATGGTTGAGTGGGAATAAATATATTTTAAAGGAGATTTTTAAAATGAAAACACTTTACACAGGTAAAACAAAGGATGTTCTTCTTGATGAAGAAAAAAACATTGTAAGCTTATTCTTTAAGGATAGCGCAACAGGCGAAAACGGCGTCTTCGATCCTGGCTCAAACAGCGTAGGCGGCAGTGTTGAAGGTAAGGGAAAAATCGGCCTTGCTATCTCAAAGTATTTCTTTGAGCTTATGGAAAAGAATGGTATTCCTACTCATTATGTTGATGCTGATGTTGAAAAGGGCTTAATGCAGGTTCGTAATCTTACAGTACCAAAGCTTGAGTTCGTTCTTCGTTACTTTACAGCAGGTAGTATGTGCCGTCGTTTTACACTCGAGGAAGGTATTGTATTTAACCCACCATATACAGAGGTTACACTTAAGGATGATATTCAGGGCGATCCACTTATCAGCGAGCGTATTTGTATTATGAAGGGCCTTTTAAAGGAAGGTCAGTATGACGAGGCTCTCGGTATTCTTGTTCGTGTTGGTGAAGTTCTTAAGAATGAGCTTGCGCCAATGGGTCTTACACTTATCGACTTCAAAATTGAAATCGGTTATGATGAGAACGGCAAGATGTATGTAGCAGATGAAATCACTCCTGATATCTGGCGTGTTCGTGATGAGAACGGCAACATTCCTAATCAGATTGATTGTGCAAAAATGCTTCTTGAAAAAATGGGTTTATAATTTAAACCTAAGATAGTTTACAATATCGGCTTGGAATTTTATATTTCAAGCCGATAATTAAATTTACAAGTTTGTTTGATTAAGCAGATTATAATTAATAATTTTTCGTGTAATTAGTATAATCATAAAAAAATGCTTGAAATCAGCAGAAAAATAATTTATACTATATCATATAATCTTACAATGTTAAGAATATAATATAAGAAAACGGAGGAATTACAATGGATTTAAACAAAAGACCTGAAACTATGGCTCGAATTACAACAAAGGAGCTTGCAGACAAGTTTATTGAAGAGCAGGTTGCTGCAGTAAGAGCACAGGTAGGCGACAAAAAAGTTCTTCTTGCACTTAGTGGCGGTGTAGACAGCTCAGTAGTAGCCGCATTACTTATTAAAGCAATCGGCAAGCAGCTTGTATGCGTACATGTAAACCACGGATTAATGAGAAAAGGCGAAAGTGAAGAAGTAATAGAAATATTCCGTAATCAGCTTGATGCAAATCTTGTATATGTTGATGCAACTGACCGTTTTCTTGATAAGCTTGCAGGTGTAGTTGACTCTAAACAGAAGCGTAATATTATTGGTGAAGAGTTTATTAATGTGTTTAAGGAAGAAGCAGCTAAGGTTGATGGTGTTGAATTCCTTGCTCAGGGTACAATTTATCCTGATATTCTTGAAAGTGATGGCGGTGTTAAGCCACACCATAACGCAGGTGGTCTTCCTGCAGAACTTGGCTTTGAGCTTGTAGAGCCTGTTAAGTTATTATTTAAAGATGAAGTTCGTGTTATTGGTACAGCTTTAGGCTTACCATATGATATGGTTTATCGTCAGCCATTCCCAGGCCCTGGTCTTGGTGTTCGTTGCACAGGTGCAATTACAAGAGACAGATTAGAGGCTGTTAGAGAGTCAGATGCAATTCTTCGTGAAGAGTTTGATAACGCAAATCTTACATCAAAGGTATGGCAATTCTTTACAGTTGTACCTGATAATCGTTCAACCGGTGTTCGTAACGGAACAGGTGTGTTTGATTGGAGCGTTGTTATCCGTGCGGTCGATTCTGTTGATGCAATGACAGCAACAGTACATGAGATTGATTGGGCAATTCTTAAAAAGATTACAGATCGTATTCTTGCAGAGGTACCGGGCGTTTGCCGTGTTCTCTTTGACCTCAGCCCTAAAGCTCCTGCTACAATCGAGTGGGAATAATACTAAAAACGCTGAAAACCCGCATAAACACAGGGTTTTTGAGGTTTGAAAAAGCCTCGTGACAACGTTTTGGCAAATCTAATATACACAGTTAGTAGAAAAGTATCTTCTTACTGTTTGTTTGTATTGTATTGTTTGATCGGTTTGTTTTTTATTTATAAGTGAAATAAGAACTAATGTATGGTTGAATAGTGCAAAGTAGATTATTAATATAACTTGATTTATATCTAATTAATACAGCACCAAGTAAGATTTTTCTTCTTGGTGCTGTGTTTAGATGAATAGTTTGTAAAATAATAAAGTATACAATTTTCATTGTAAACTATATTTTGATTTTTGATGCAAAAAATTATTCATGATTTTTCAATTAAAAAATCTAGTAAGGAGCATTGCTGACATGAAGGATAAAATAAATAAGTTTTCTATTAAAAATTTACTTAAAACTATTTGCAAAAATAGGAGAGAAAAGGGGTTATTTGCAGTTTGTATAATTGAATTAATGTTAATTATTACATATTTATCTGGACAACCTATTAATACTATTTTAGTACATATTTGTGCAGTTATTCTTTCTATCGCATGTTCTATTATGACTGCAATTCTTATACCGTCAAGCATACAAACAGATGATAATCAATCAGACTTATTACGTTTCTATAATGAAGTTGAAAAATTACTTAAAAATAATAACCAAGTATCAGCAAGTGCTTCGTACTATGATACTGATGATCCTAATTTAGAGTTTAATCTAAAGTTGAATAAAAGCATTAGTGAAACTAAAAATTACACGTATTTTGGTGATAGAGCATTATATTTATCTAAAAGATTAGGTCAAGATATTACTCAAAGTAGTGATCGTTTGAAAATTAATGTATTTTTGGTTGATATTAGAGATGATAATCTTTTTAGAGCAAGAACTGAAACCTACTTAAAAAGAGAACGAGCAATGCACAGAGAGTCTGATAAGCAAGGTAATCGCAGTATTGATGAAATTATTAGCGAAGAAAAATTACAAGTAATTAGATCTATTTATGCTTTAGGTAAACTAAAGGATAAATATGATATAAATGTGTATTTACATAAAGAGATACCATTTATTAGATTTGAAATAACAGATCGGTTACTTGTCTTGTCTTTTCTAACACAATTATCATCTGGAAAAAAATATCCAGCTACAGTTATCTATGAAAATGAGGGTATATTTAAACCGAATTTTGAGGATTACATAGATCAAATAATAACACGTTCTCATCAATTGGATGATGATGAGTTTACAATCGACAGTCTTTGTGATTTAATAAAACAATGCGATATTAGCATAACTAATGATAATATCGAGGCGTCAATTACTGAGTATTATGAAGAAAAGGTAAAGTGATTGAAATTGTATGATATAGTTTTTGTTGATATTCCTCTAATTAATTACGAAAGAAACGATGAGTTGGATAGTTATCTTACAAATTACTATAAAGAGTGTAATGATATTATTTGGAAGTTGACAGGTGTAAATGCGGTAGAAAAAAGTAATTATTATTCTATGGGGATTTTATGTCTTTCTTCGTATTTAAAAGAATCCATTGAAAAGATTAAAGTTGGATATATTAACTATTACTTAAATATTAATGAGTTTAGTGAATATGTGAAAAATACATCAGTGTTAGCTTTCTCAACGATGACTATAACAATGAATACTATAATAAAGTTAGCTTATGATGCATATAAAATTAATCCTAAACTTAGAATTGTATTAGGCGGATATCATGCTTCGTATTGTGCACATTCAATTTTAGAGAATTGCTCGTTTATTGATTGTGTATTTTTGTTCGAAGGTGAACAATCTTTGTTGGAATATGTAACAAATAAAAGAAAAGAGACTATT
Organism: Ruminococcus sp.; assembly: GCA_036310085.1. Lineage (GTDB taxonomy): Bacteria > Bacillota > Clostridia > Oscillospirales > Acutalibacteraceae > Ruminococcoides. Next base: position 26,332 of record JAXJSN010000012.1, on the reverse strand, counting down.
TCAGGAGTTGCGTTTCGAAACGAAAAAGGTGAAATAGTGATTAATCCTTTTAGAAAGTATTTAAAAAACAGTAAAATTCCCTCCCCTGATTATTCTTTGATAGTAAATGATATAAAAGAGTATAATATTCAATTATCTACAATGCGTGGTTGTGTAGGGGCGTGTAATTTTTGTGTGAATAAGTCATATTGGTCATGCCCGAGATTAATACCTGTAAATAGTATAGTTGATGAATTGATGTTTCTAAAAGAAAATCTAAATAAAGATACGGTTATTCATATAATTGACAATAACTTTACGTACAATAAAAGTAGGCTTAAAAAATTATATGAAGTTATGAAAAAAAATAATCTTATTGGATATTTTAAATTTGAATGTGATACACTAAGTTCATTGATTGATGAAGAAACAGTTGATTTATTAGAGAAGATTGGTGTTTTTAAAATTGGCATAGGAATTGAGGATTGTGATAATTTAATTTTAAGAAATGCTAATAAACCATCAACATTTGAACTAAATGTAAATTCTGCAAAGATAATTAAAAGGGTTTCTGATAATATATGTGTATATGCATATTGGATAATTGGCTTGCCTGGTTCAACAATTGAATCTTTAGAAAAAAATCTTGAACAAATGAAAGAATTAATTGAAAATAACATTATTGATATTGTTTCTCCAAAAATCTTCATTCCCTATCCAGGTACTTCTTATTTTGATGAACCTAATAAATATGGGATAATGATAACTTCATATAATTGGGATTTATATGAACGAAGGAACCCACCTTTTCCATTTTGTTATGACAATTTGACTGATATTCAATTGTATGACTATTTATTAAAGTCATTTAAAACTTGTCATGAATCATATTTGTCTAAAAATAAAGATCAATTTTAAAAAGGAATAAAAAATGTAATCGTAAGATTAAGTATGTATAGAAATAATAAAATAAAGCTATTGAATTATTAATTAGGAGTTTTTTTAATTAGAACGAATTATGAACTAAATAGTAATTCTATATGGAGGTTAAACATTCAAGGTATAAGACTCAAAGCGGAAGCGATCAACGAAATGCTTTGTTAAAAGAACAAAATCAAAACAGTAATGTTTAAGTTAATCATAGAAAAAAGCTTGTTTGTAAATATTTTTGACTACAATATTATTACAAAATTTTCTAAGAATCTATATTAAGCAAGGAGTAGATGGATAATAGGAATAAAATTTATTATTAGTGGAAAATTAAGATTTGAGAGTGAGTGAAATAATACTTGCAATATATAATTTTGAATAAATATTTGGTTTTTGAGAACTGAAAAGTCCTCGTGGCAACGTTTTGGCAACATCTGAAAATTATTCATAAATAAAGAGCTAACAGATTTTTGTTACAAAGTCTGTTAGCTCTTTTTACTTTCTTAGAAAAGATGGCTTATTAGTTCTCCGATTAAGCCGCCAAGAATCATTGATGTTATTGTCCAAATAACTTGTATCCACCAGGTATCTTTGCAAAAATTCATAATACCAGGTATAGAAACTCCATAAATTTCAGTCCATTTTGAATTTACTTTTAAATTGTTGTTAATTGCTCTATTTACTAGATCAGCGAAAACATCAACTTTTCTAAGTGTAGACATATGAAGTTTTACGTATTCATGATTTTTAAAAGCTTCGGATTCTTGCTGACCAGATAAGAAATCCTTTGCTGTAATATTATTTTTTTCAATAAGTTTTTGCATTCGTGGATGGTCAATATATTTAACACCATAACAATCAATCAGTTTTCGTGGAAGATCAATTTTTTGATTATCTGGTATTTCAACAGGAGTTCCGCCTAAGACGGAAAAACGATGCTCAATTGCCTTAAAGCCGTAATTTATATCTCGCATATTCCAATGTATCCAAAATAGATGTTGTTGTTTTTCTACATATTTGAAGAATTCCGATAGCATAGAGAGTTCTAATTGATCAAAATGTTTTTCGATTTCTTTGAGATCAATATGCAACTTTTCAGCAGTTTTATGTATTGAAAAAGAATCAGTTTGACCTGATGCGTAGTGGTAGACAGCAATAGAAGTAATGCGAGGAGTATGACCGTCGTTTATGTCATAGAAACTTTCACAGGAATAATGAATTATTAAATAATTCTGAGGATTTTCAGAGATTTTTTTGAAGCATTTTTTAGCACTTTCATGACGTTTATATTGCATTAATTATTACCATCCTTATATATTTTTCTACGTTGAACCTCAACTTCAGGATAAGTATATCTCCAGTGATCATATTCCTCTTTGCTGATTTCACCGTTGCGATACTTCTCTGCTTCTTTCTGCCAAGCGGTAAAACGCTCAAGCAGAGAAATGTAAGATGTTCCTCTGTTCTTATCAAGACGGATACAGACTTCGTCATTGAGTTTGTCTATCTTCAATCCGTAAATATCTTCTAATGCAAAGAGGGTATGCATAAAGCCAAGGTCTGTATCAATATCAGGAACATTCAATGCCATAGTTGATACACCCAATACATTAGCTAAAGAGTCTGTCAAATCTGATTTAGGTGTTCGTGTGCCCGATTCATACTGTGCTAAGCGAATATCTGCAGTTTTCTCAGGAAATCCAACTTGAACACCGAGAAATTTTTGTGTCATACCTTTTAAGTTACGAAAAAATCTAATTCTTTCACCGATTGCCATAACGATTTCAATTCTTAATAACTTTTTGTAAAATCAGTATAACACAAATGTTTAAGTATAGTCAAGACAATATAGACAAAAATACTTAATAATCTTCCTAAATTTGCAAGTTTAATACAATATGAATGTAAATAATCTAAACTAATTATATACTGGAAAAATTTCTTTTTCTCCGCTATAATATTTAATGATTATTTAATAATTTAGGATTTATAATGTGACCATAGTAAGAAAACAAACCAAACAGAAAAGGAGTCACAAGTTATGTATTTAAACATTCTTACACGAGATTTAAAACGAAAGAAAACAATGAATGTAATTTTGCTTATTTTTGTTATTCTATCTGCTATGTTTATGTCAAGTAGCGTAAATAACATTATGGCGGTTACAACAGGTCTCGATTACTTTTACGAAAAAGCAAATGGGCCGGACTACATTATATTCGAATCAGGCACAGAGGGGAGCACTCTGAAAGAAACTGTTATGGAGCTTGACAGTGTAACAGACTGCCGTAGAGAGTCTCAGCTTATCGGCTACGGTTCCGATATTGAAATCAGCGGCTCAGATGAAGAAGTATCCTCTGGTATGCACATATATATGCCTGCCGAAAATGCTCAGATTAATTACTTTGACCAGAACAACAAAATAATTAACAAAGTTGAAAAAGGCAAGTTTTATACTACAAGTGCTTTTGCTGCAAACAACAACCTTAAAGTCGGCGATAAGCTCACTATTACTATTGGCGAAAATGAAGTTGAACTCGAGTATCTGGGCAAAGCTAAGGATGCTGTTTTAGGTTCTAACGGTTTCGGAACTTCAAAATTCATTATGAACGATGATGATTATCAGCATCTTTATGAAGGCTTAACTTCAAAAGAAAGAGTGGGTAATTTTTACTACATAGATACAACAGACATCGAAGAGGTTAAGGAAGCCATCAATGTTTTTTCTGGAGTTTCATTGGACGAAGAGAAAGCCACCATTAAGAATACCTACATTATGGATATGATTATTGCCGGTATTCTCCTTATTGTCAGTGTGTTCTTGATTATCGCTTCCTTTGTAGTTTTAAAGCACACAATCGGCTTTACCATTGCCGAAGAGTTCAGAGAAATCGGCGTTATGAAAGCAATCGGCATCAAAAACAGCTCAATTCGAGGTCTGTATCTTATCAAATATTTTGTAATTACGGTTGTGGGCTCTGCCTTAGGATTTGTACTTAGTATTCCTTTCTCTGATATGCTTCTTAAGTCTGTGAGTGCTTCAATGTATCTCAACAGTGAAAATAATCTTGTTATAGGCTTACTTTGTTCAATCCTTGTAGTTGGTCTTACTTTGCTTTTCTGCTGGACTACTACAAGCAAGATTAAAAAACTCACCCCAATTGATGCAGTAAGAAGCGGTCAGACAGGTGAAAGATTTAGAAAAAAGAGCCTTATTCATCTTTCAAAGACTAAGCTTCCCTCAAATGCTTTCCTTGCGGCTAATGATATTGTAAGTGCACCTAAAAAATATTCGGTTATAACATCAGTTTTTGCAATTCTTATTATGCTTGTAATGGTGCTTGCAAATACAGCAAACACCTTAGCAAGTGAAGCAACTCTGTCTCTCTTAGGATGTATCCCAAGTGATGCTTATATTGGTACACAAGTGGGAACAGACTATACAACAGAAGATATAGAAAAAATTCTTGCAGACAACAATATGTCCGGCTCAGTTTGTCAAGAAAAGATTTATGGTATCGGTGCTGAAATAAACGGCAAGAAAACAACTCTTTCTTGCCAGCATAACCCGGGTAAAAACATAAATGATTATGTTTACAGCGAGGGAGTTGCTCCTGAAAACGCAAACGAAATTTCAATCGCCTATGCAGTTGCAAAGGAATACGACATTGAGATTGGTGACGAAATCATTTTATATGTTGAGGGCGAAGAGGTTGAATGTATGGTAACAGCTCTTCACCAAACTATGGTTAGAATGGGTCAGGCAAACAGAATTCATAAGGATTTCGATGTATCATCTTTCAGCTCAGTAGCTATGCTCGATTATCAGGTTGATTTCGATGATGAGCTTACAGAGGATGAACTCAACAAGAGAATCGAAAAACTCAAAGATATTTTAGATACAGAAAAAGTACAGAATACAAAAGGTTTTGCAAGACAGGCTACAGGTGCGGCTGATACAATGGGACTTGTTAAAAATCTGGTTCTTATTATTGTTCTTGCAATTGTAGTTTTAATTGCAGTTTTAATGGAGCGTTCATTTATCTCTGCTGACAAATCTGAAATCGCTTTGATGAAAGCAATCGGCTTCTCAAACAAATCCATTATCTGTCACCATACTTTGAGATTTGGTATAGTAGCACTTGTTGCTTCTCTTATTGCAGCGGCTCTGTGCTTACCTGTTACAAAACTTACAATCAACCCGATCTTTGTTATTATGGGTGCAGTTAAAGGTGCAAGCTATGAAATCGTATTTGCAGAAATCTTTCTGTTATATCCTGCAATACTTGTTGCAGTTGCAATTATTGCCGCATTCTTTACATCTATTTACACAAACACAATCAAATCATCAGACGCTTCTAATATAGAGTAATAATAGTAAGGAGAATTATTATGAATACAGTACTTAATGTAAAAGACCTTTGCAAAACATATATCACAAATAAACGCCAGAACAATGTTCTTAAAAATGTAAACTTCAAGGTAGAAGAGGGTGAAATGGTTGCCATTATGGGTCCCTCAGGTTCAGGTAAATCCACACTACTCTATACTGTTTCTGGTATGGACAGAATGACCGCAGGCGAAGCACTCTTCTGTGGTCAGAACATCGCAAAACTTAACGACAACGACCTTGCAAAATTAAGACTTGATGATATGGGCTTTATTTTCCAGCAGATGTATATGCTCAAAAATCTTACCATTCTTGATAATATCATTCTTCCTGCTGTTAAAAGTAAAAAGACAAAGGAGAGTAAAGCTGAGATTACTGAGCGTGGTTTAAAGCTTATGAAAAAGCTTGGTATCGAGGAGATTGCTAATAACGATATAAATGAGGTTTCAGGTGGTCAGCTTCAGCGTGCTTGTATTTGCCGTAGTATGATTAATAATCCAAAAGTTATTTTTGCTGACGAGCCGACAGGTGCGTTGAATCGTACTTCTTCTGATGAGGTTATGGAGGAGCTTTCAAAGCTTAACAGCGAGGGTACAACAATTATGCTTGTTACTCACGATGCTAAGGTTGCGGCAAAATGCACAAGAGTACTTTATATAGTTGATGGAAACATCAATGGTGAGTATAATATAGATATAAAAGCTACTATGAGAGATAGAGAGCGTGCGTTAAACAATTGGCTTATGGAAATGGGCTGGTAACAGCAAATTTTATAGTTGATTTATTTCGTAAATGTTTCTATAATATACTTGAGGTGAGAATATGATTGATATCATAATAGTTGAAGATAACAAAGAACTTTTAACACTTCTCACGGATTTTTTAAGAGCTAACGGCTACACCGTAAGTGTAGCCGAAAGTGGTGAAAAAGCCTTGTCCTTGTACGAAAAGTATGGGGCAAGGCTTGTACTGCTTGATATAAATCTGCCGGGAATTGATGGCTTTACAGTTTGTGAAAGAATCCGCAAAGAAGGAAATACTCCTATAATTATGCTGACTGCCAGAGTTAGCAAAGAAGATAAGCTCAACGGACTTATTCTTGGTGCTGATGATTATATCGAAAAGCCATATGATATTGAAATTTTGTTGGCGAAAATTAAAGGTATTTTTAAACGCCGATTTGCCGAGGAAAAAATTACTGAGGGCAGTTTGACTCTTAACCTTGTAACCAAGAGTGTAAGCAAAGATGGTAAAACTCTTGAAATGACTTCAAAAGAGTTTGAGCTTCTAAAAATGCTTATCGAGAACAAGGGGCAGACTTTGACAAAAAATAAGCTGTTTAATTCTATATGGGGAATAGATAGCGAATCTGAAGTCCAGACCCTTACAGTACATATTAAGTGGCTCAGAGAAAAAATAGAAGCTGACCCTAAAAATCCTGTCCATATCCTAACAGTATGGGGCAAGGGTTATCGCTGGGAGGGGTAAGATGAAAAGCTTTAATAAGATTATAGCCATTGTTTTTGCGGTTATTATTCTTATGATTGGCATCGTTAATATTATCCCAAGTCTTTCAAATAATGAGAGGACAAGTATTTTAAAAGTTGAAATTAACCGTATAGTTCGTGAAATTAAAGAATCGGGCGATGTACCTGATGCTGAGAAGTATACCACTGTTTTGGGGATTTATAAGCAAAATGATAAAGATGATTTTTTTGTGTCAGAAAATGAATATGTAATCAGAGAAATCGACGGCGCACTATATCGAATTGATTATTTTGAAAAAACCGACAGCGTAAATGAAATACTTTACTTAAACATAGCTTTAGGGGTTATTTCTCTGCTGGTGCTAGTTATGCTTTTTTACATCCGCCATAATATTTTAAAGCCTTTTTCAGAAATTACAAATCTCCCTTATGAGCTTTCAAAGGGCAATTTAACAATGCCTCTTAAAGAGAATAAAAATCGTTATTTCGGAAAATTTCTATGGGGACTTGATATGCTCAGAGAAAAACTTGAGCAGACAAAACAAGCAGAGCTTGAGCTGAAAAAAGATAAAAAGACAATGCTTTTATCTCTTTCTCACGATATAAAAACTCCGCTTTCTGCAATAAAGTTATACTCAAAGGCTCTTTCTGTCGGAATCTATACAGAGCCTCAAAAACAACAAGAGATTTTTGAAAGTATAAACGCAAAGGCAGATGAAATCGAAGGTTATGTAGCTGAAATTATGCGTAATGAAACCGAAGATATAATCGCTTTTGATATTAAAAACGGTGAGTTTTATTTATTTGATGTTATAAATGATATTAAGGCATATTATAATGATAAGCTTGAAAATACAGAGTTTACTATAGAAAACTGCAGTAATTGTATGCTCAATGGTGATGCTGACAGGCTTACGGAGATTTTGCAAAATATAATCGAAAATGCAATCAAATACGGTGACGGAAGCTCAATTAGTTTACACTTTTCCGATGAAGAAGATTGTAAAATAATTACTGTAAAAAACAGCGGTTGCACTCTTGAAGAAGACGAGCTTGCTCATATTTTTGACAGCTTTTGGCGTGGTTCAAATGTTGGTTCAAAAGCAGGCAACGGTCTGGGACTTTATATCTGCCGTCAGTTAAGCCGTGCAATGGGCGGAGATGTTTTTGCAGAAATTGAAGATAACTTTATGTGTGTTTCTGTTGTATGTAGAAAGAAGTAAGAATTATTTATTTTAATTCATATATTTAATAACAAGGAGGAATGTAGTATGTTGACTCATGTTGGAACACAAATTATCGAAACCGAAAGACTTATTTTAAGAAAATTTGAGTATAGCGACAGTAGCAGTATGCTAAAAAATTGGATTGCCGACGAGAAAATACAGTCGCTTTATTCAGAGCCTACTTACAAAACAGAAGAAGCCGTAAAAGAGCTTCTTACAAAGTACATTACATCCTATGAAAAAGAGGATTACTATCGTTGGGCAGTAATTGACAAGGAAACAAACGAATGTATAGGTCAGATTGCTTACTTTCTTGTAGATAGTAAAAATCATTTTGCCGAAATTGAGTATTGTATTGGTGCTGAGTTTCAGTGCAGAGGTTTTGCAACCGAAGCTACAAAGGCAGTTATCAAATTCGGTTTTGAGCAGATGAATCTGCATAAAGTGCAAATTTGCACCAAGACAATAAATATCCCGTCTAAAAGAGTAATCGAAAAATGCGGCTTTACCTACGAAGGCACTTTGAGAGATTATTTTTATATGAATGGTGAGTACATAGGCAGACTTTATTTTTCAATTTTAAGAAGTGAGTACCAATCTTAAAATCAGTTGTAGTTTTGTCAATGGAATATCAGTATTATTTAGTGGTTTGAGATTGCAAGATTTCAAGCCACTTTTATGTTTAGTATTACTCTGCGTTCCGTATGAAATGAAATAAAAAAATAAAAGAAAATAGTAGAATTATTTGTATTAAAACACTATTGAAAATATAGTACAAAAAATGTATAATATGTTTGGTAAAAATAACCTAGTGATTTTATAAATCTACTAGAATAACCCATATATTTTTGGAGGTATTATTTATGAAACGAATCCTTTCTATATTTTTAGTTAGTGTTTTAGCATTTACATTGGTTGCATGCGGAAACAATGAGAGTAATACAAGTGAAAGTAGCTCTTCATCAAACAACAGTGCTGTTTCTAATGACAAAAACAGTGATAATTCTAATTTGGATTTATCTATTGATTCAGTTAAAAACGCTAAAGAAACCGATGTAACTCTTTTTGATTTCAAAGAGGTTGATGGTGGTGTTGCAATAACTGATTTTAATGGTGACGATGAAATTGTTGTAGTTCCAAGCACTATTGAAGGAAGCGATGTTGTAGCAATTGATAAGAACACTTTTATTAATAACGATACCATGAAGGCTGTTAAAATATCTGACAAGGTACAGACAATCGGAAACAGTGCGTTTCTTAATTGTGTAGAGCTTGAAACTGCTGTATTTGGTTCAGGCGTAAAAACTGTTGAAATGTATGCTTTCAATGGTTGTAAAAAGCTTTGTACTGTTGAACTTAATGACGGTTTGGAGCTTTTAGATGGTTTATGTTTTGGTTTAACAAATATTACCGAGCTTGAAATTCCTGCCAGCGTAAAGGAGATTAATTATCCGTTTACTGTAAATAATGATGACCATTATATTAACATAATTGGCGAAAGCGGGTCAGTTACTGAAAAATATGTTGAAGAAAATGGCGAAAGTTACCATTTGATTTTTCAAGCTAAGGAATAATTGATTTAAAGCTTAACTATCATTATGAGTTGCTTTGATTAATTTGGATTATTCACAATCAAAGAGCTAACAGATTTTACAATAAAGTCTGTTAGCTCTAATTTTTTGACAAAATATAATATGATACGGTTCGTTGCCGTTATTGATACGATTCGTAGCGGCTAATTATATTGTAATATCACAGAAATAATGCTAAAATGTACCTATAACAAATAAAGGAAAATGATTATGAAAGAAAGAGTAATGACGAACCCGAAAGATTTAGTAAGGATTGAGCTTAAAAATGCAGGTTTTGATATTGATACAATACAGCTTCCGAAAAGAGTCTATTTGCTGGCAGATGATGTTTATGATGCCATGATAAAAAGGAATTGCGGTGAATACAAATTTCCTTTAGGCGGTTCGCTGTATGTCCTTAAGAATAATCCGCAGATAGGCTTTATTAAAAGTAAAATGTGTTCTCCGGCAATTGCTACACAAGCGGAGGATTTAGTCGCAGGCGGTGTCGAGGAGTTTATTCATATCGGTTTAGCCGGTGGATTAAATGAAAAACTTAATATTGGAGATATAGTCCTCACCGATGGTGCTTATAACGATACTGCAGTAGCAAGGCTTTATGGCTTTGATTATGATTTTATTGAAACAAGTACACACCTGACAAACGAAATAGAAAAGCGTTTGACTGAAAATAAAATCAACGCAATCAGGGGCAAGCATTGGACAACCGATGCAGGCTATCGTGAAACCTGGGAGCAAATTGTTAATTATCGCTCAAAAGGTGCTTTGTGCGTAGAGATGGAGGGTGTCGGACTTTTTACAATAGCTAAATACAGAAATTGCTCAGCTTCGGCGATATATATCATTACTGATGTTATTGATGAAAAGGGTTGGCACTTAGGCTGGGAAGGTGAAAAAATTGCAGAAGCTATTGAAAAGGTGATCGGAATAATAAAGTGATTATACAAAAATTAAATAAGTCAATTTAAAAATGCTTTCTTTATATTTAGTTGCTCGGTTATAAGCGAGTTGTTCGCTTTAGATAATTAATTTAAAAGGGGTAAAACAGATGAAAGTTTTAGTTACAGGCTCAACTACATTTGTCAGCAAGTATGTTGCAGAATATTTTGTAAACAAAGGTGACGAGGTTTATGTTTTAAACCGAAATACAAGAAAACAGCTTGATGGTGTTGTGTTGATTGAGTGCGACAGAATGAATATAGGTGATAAGCTTAAAGGTTTGCACTTTGATTTAGTGATTGATACTGCATATACCAAAGAGCAAGTGAAAGAGCTTGTAAATGCGTTAGACTCCTTTACTGATTATGTTTTTGTCAGCTCAAGTGCAGTATATCCCGAAACAAACCCACAGCCATTTACCGAAGAACAGAAATGCGGCAGAAATTCCGTATGGGGTGACTATGGAACCAATAAGCTTGAAGCCGAGCAGTATTTGACAGAAAATGTAAAACAAGCTTACATATTAAGACCGCCGTATTTTTACGGTGTTTATGAAAATCTTCACCGTGAGGCATTGCCATTTGATTGTGCAATGGCAGACAGAAAATTTTACATTCCCGAAAGCAATATGAAATTGCATTTCTTCAATGTATCAGACTTGTGCAAATTTATTGATGTGCTTATTGAAAAGCACCCTGAAAATCGAATTTTTAATGTTGGCAACAAAGATGCAGTTACAACAAAAGAGTGGGTGAATTTATGCTACAAGGCTGCAGGAAAAGAGCCACAGATTGTCAGCGTAGATAAGAGTGTAGCGCAACGAGATTATTTTTGCTTTTATGATTACGAGTATGTTTTGGATGTATCAAAAATGCTTGAGCTTATGGACAGTACAGTATCATTAGAGCAAGGATTAAAAGAAGAATTTGAGTGGTATAAAGATAACTTAGATAGCGTTTACAACAGAAAACCGTATATAGAATTTATTGATAAAAATTTAATATAAATACAAAAACAATCCCCTTAAAGTAGGATTTTAAACCAAAAAGTTTAATTACCACTTTAAGGGGATTTTAATTTACGCTATATTATCTGATGTGCAAAATTCAAAAGATGTTTGCAAAGTTAGCGTAGGGGATAGGGGCTGATTATTTGTTGAGTGTCGGAACTAACTCAGCAAGATATTTCTGCATTTGAGTAACATCAGAGATATTTGGCTTGTTTTCACTTACAATAGTAGCCGCCTCAATCTGACGATTGCTTAATGCTACATCGTAGCCTGCAAGGTATCTCTGTAGTAAGATTACATCGTTGATTCTGATATCGCCATCACCATTTACATCGCCATAAAGAATTGGCTTGAGGTCAAAGATAGCCTCGTCAAGTAAAACAGCAGCGTTATAAGCATTTGTAATTTCGCCGTTTGCAGCGATTGTATTCTGAGCAAGCTTAGCCTGTTCAAGAGCAGCTACAAGATTATCAAGCTTTGAGCCTGAGTATTTGTTGCTTGCAATCATATCTTCTGCCTTTTCAATTGATTTGTCAAGCTTAGTTCTGTCATCCTTGCTGATTGTGTAGCTGTCATACATTTCGTTTGTATCTGTACGATAAGTTTCAATTGTAAAAGAAGCATCTGTAACTTTTACAATTGAGTATGACTGAACAGCGTTTACTGCAAATGATTTTGCAATGTGGCTGTCATGACCTGCCTTGTTGTTTTCGTAGTTTTTACTTGCAGATGTGCTAAGCTCAAAGTAAACAGTACCGTCAGGGTTGTTTACAGTTACATTTGATAAGTTGTAATCAACATCAGATTCTTTAACAGGTGAGTTGTTTTCCATTTGATATGAACGAGTGTAGTTGTGACCATGACCTGTGAGAACAACATCAATATCGTAATCGTCGATTATAGGATAGAGTTGAGCACGGCAAGCGGCAACCTCAGGGTCATCGTAGTGGTCAGGGTATCCGTAAATATCCTGATGGAAAGTAACAATTCTCCATTTAGCATATGGGTTAGAAGCAATCGCTTCTTCTATGCACTTTCTATGCTCAACGGCAATTGCATTGTCGCTCTTTGATGATTTTAATACAGCGTTTGCGTTAAGTGAAATTACGAGCATATCACCATAGGAGTAGTAATAATCGCCACTTGCACTAGTTTCGCCGTATTTAGTCATATTAGGATTATTAAAGTGCCACATAAAGTTAGGAACATCGCAATCGTGGTTACCAGCAATAGTAGCAATAGGGAGGTTTCTTAGTGTATCAGGATATAAAAATCCTGCATATTGATCTTCTTCCTTGTTACCGTCAACCTGATCACCCATTGACATAATAAAGCTTGCGTTTGGCAACTTTTCTGTAGCAAGATTAAGTGTGTTTGCCCATCTTTCGGTATCAGCCTCAGAACCGCCGTTGCCTACACCAATCTGCACATCGCCTACAGCAATAAAGCCAAAGCCGTTATCTGTGCTTTGTGTTTTGTATGAGTAAGTTTCGCTCCACTCACCGTCACCAATCTTATATCTGTACTTGTAAGCTGTGTTAGCCTCAAGACCTGTAGCAGTTACTTTGTTTGAATAATACTGCTTGCTTGTTTCGTTGCTGTTGTATGCAGTAGAATTTGTACCTGTGAATACGCCTGCATTTGCAAAGTCCTCGTCAGCCTTTACAATCTGTACAGTTGGTTCAGCGTTTTCAGTAGAATACCAAGCAAAGTTAAGCTGAGTTTCATCGGCACCCGGTGCAAGAACAACTTTAGTTATATCAGTGCGTATTGTACTCCAATTTTCGAGTGCCATAACCGAAGATACGGAACTAAGCATCAAAGATGCAGAAAGCGAAAGTGCAAGTGCACCTGAAAGAATCTTTTTAAGGTTTGTCATTTAAAATCCCCCTCTCCTTATAGTGCAAAATATTTTACATATGTACCGGTAATTGTGTTGTGCTCCATTTCAGCACAATATCTTTGAATGGCTGTAGCATCCATAATGTTAATTTTACCGTTTTCGTTTACATCTGCGGCTAATGTCTGTATTTCATCAAATTCAACTAATTCAGCTGATTTTTTCTGAACCTCAGTAACATCAGAAATATTAATTATACCATCCTGATTAACATCGCCTACAAGAACATCTACACCTGTTGTGTATTTCTCAAGAATATCATAAGAAGCGTCATATCTGATACCGCCGTTCTTTTCGTAAGCACTGTCAAGGTCAATGATAAGTAACTGACCTGCATTAAATGTGCTCATACTTGAAGTCTGCTCGCCACCTTCAGCAGGCTGATTGCCGTTGCTGAAATTGAAGCCTGTTGCATCTTCAGGTAGAGTTATGTAGTAAATGTCAAATGTGCCTGCAAGTAATGTAGGCTGAACACCAGGAAATGCAGGACACTCTGTTGAGCTGCCCCACCAATAGCAATATACTTCGTCCCATTCTGCTACATTTTGGAAATAGATTGTGTTAGGTGTATACTTTTCAGCTACGCCTCTGTAACGAAGACCACCGTTCTTTTCGTAAGTGTCTTCAGGGTTAGGGATGAATACATTACCTAAAGCAAGATTGTCACCTGTGATGCTGTCTGTCTGTTCGCCGCTCTCTGAAGGCTGATTGCCGTTATTAAAGTTAAGACCTGTCGCATCTTCAGGAAGCTGAATAGAATAGAGGTTATCTGTACCCTTTATAGCAGTTGCAGGGATACCCGGGAAAGCAGGACACTCTGTTGAGCTGCCCCACCAATAAGCGTAAACCTTTTCCCATTCTGCTGTATTTCTAAAGTAGTAAATGTTTGGAACATATTTTTTAGCTTCGCCTCTAAAACGAAGACCACCATTCTTTTCGTATGAATCATCAGGATTAGGAATAAAGATTTGACCTGCAATAAGCTTTGTGCCTGTAATGCTATCAGTCTGCTGACCGCCTTCGCCCGGCTGATTACCGTTGTTAAAGTTAAGACCTGTTGCGTCATCAGGAAGCTCAACCTGATATACATTTGCTCTGCCGCTAACAGGAGTAGCCTTTATACCAGGGAATGATGCACAAGCAGTTGAGCCGCCCCACCAATATACATGAACATCTTCCCATCCGAGAGCGTTTTCAAAATAGTAGAAGTTTCCATCACCCTGTGCTTCTTCAAGAGCAGCTATAGCTTCATCAAGTAATGCAACCTGAGCATCAACAATATCCTGAGTTGCAGTAAGTGATTCGTAAATTGCTGTTGAATTGTTAGCTACTGCAATTGCACTCTGATATGAAGCAGGGGTGTAATTGTTTTCGTCAAGACTATTAATATAGTCGATTTTCTCCTTTAAAACAGTTTTGTCAACGCCAACTGTAACCTTACCTGATAAGAGGTTAGAAGAAGGGAATGTAATTTCTGTATTTTCGTCAGCAAACATATCTGCTACCTTTACAGAAACCTTTGTCTGTGTTGTACTATCTCCAACAACCTTAAACGGAATTGATGCAAGAACAGCCTTTTCGTCAAAGCTTACTGCGTCTGCATTTGAACATACAAGAGTAAGGTCACCATTTGATTTAAGATTTGTTACAATGTCACCGAGCGGTGATGAAACTACAGCCTTGTTGTCAACAGGAGCAATAACCTTGTTGTCAAAGCTAAGGTTTACAACATAACCGCTAAGCTTAGATACATTTTGAAGATTAACATTAATGTTAAATTCTTCGCCAAATGCAGGTGCACAATCATCAACTGAGATAATTGGCAAACCTTCAACAGGCTCATCAGATAAAGCACGCTCAAGAGTTACATATTCACCTGTATTTGCACTGTCACCCTCAACAAGAGGATTAACTACATAAACCTCTGAAACACCTGTTACAAGGTCCTGAGTTGCAAGGTTTTGTGACTGTTGAACACCTGATGTATTTTCGCCTTTACCATTGTTAAATTTATAGTTAGTTGATTTTGATGGAATTTCACAATAATATACATCTTCTGAGTCTGCATATGGCTGCATTTTTACGCCCGGCCATACTGAGTTTGACTCGCCGCCCCAGTAGTGGATATAAATATTTTCCCAACCTGCAGAGTTTTTAGCGTAAATAGTACGAGAGCTGTTTTTGCTGAATGTGTATTCATAAGAATATGAAGTATCACCCTTTACAGCAGTCAATGTGATGCTTGTATCGGTTAAAGGCTTAGCATCATTACCGATTGTTACAGCCTGTCCGCTTTCGTAAGGAATAGCTTCGCCACCATCAACAGAGTAGTATGCGTTGTCGCAATTAAAAGAATAGAGATTGATTGTAGTATTGCCTACAAACTGGAAAACACCTGTGTTAATAGCAACTCTTGGTTCGTCAGTATTATAAGGCTCCCAGTGACCTGTTGCAGTTTTAGTACCTGCACCTTTATCAACAAGGAAAATCATATCTCCGCCGGGAATTGCAAGGTCTACTGTCTGCCAGTCTCTTTGCTGACCTGTATTAAAAATAACAAATGTTTGATCACCGGGAAGTGTGTATGAATAAATATCATTTTCGGCATCAACAAGTGTCATATGGTCACCAACCCACGGAACATGCTCTCCGTCGGTACCGCCTGCTGTATAAGCAGCAGGAAGAATTGCTTCTCCTGTGTTTGCATCTACTCGATCCTTCCATTCATTAGGAAGTTTAAAATAGATAGTTTTGCCTTCAGCAGAGCTTGCAGCACTAGCTGTCATAATGCCTGATTGACAAATAACAAGAGTAGATGCAAGAACTACGCTGATAGCTTTTTTTAATCTGTTTTTCATTAATGAATCCCTCCTATAATTTTTAGCAATTTTTTGCAAATTGCGTTCAATTTATTATAACTCTTTAATTTTAAAAATGATATACTAATATTGTTGTTAATACATAAATATTGCTTCATTAGTAAACTATTAATAAAATTATTTATAAATTGAAAATCTTATGTTTTATAATTTATTACTCATATGATAAAATTTGGTTTATACTTTTCTAATAAATCTTTTTATGATATAATACAAGCATAAATAAATTGTTGAGGTAAGGATTATGAAATTTTTAAAATTCTTTATAGTTATTTTTAGTGTGTTAGTAATTAGTCTTTTTTCGTCAATAGGGGCAAGCTCGGCTACATCTACTAACTATAATGCAATAATTACCGCTGAGCGTGATGACCTTACTCCGCTTTATACAAAAGCACCCGATAATATATTAAATACTTCCGCTGATTTTGAACCGTCTGATAAAAGTTATCAGCTTTTTTATACTCAGACCACCTTTTGGGCATTAATGGCTGGATATTTTATTTTATATAAAGTAAAGGGTGTAGACCATTCTCATAAAAATAAAAAATCATAAATAATTAAACCCTGCATAGTGTTAAAAAGTACACTATGCAGGGTTTATTAATGTGTATTAGTCGTTTTCTTTTTTCTTTTTAATAACTTTAAGACGGCTAAATTCTTCTCTGTCTTTTTCATCGAGAGCATCTGTAATAAATTTTACAGTTTCTTCAAAGCGTGGAATCATAATATTTTTAAGAGCATTGGCACGCTTTTGAGTCTTTTTAATAGAATCCGCAAGTCTGTAAACGCTATTTTCAATTTCAGCTAGTTGAGCAGTCAGATATTTAACCTCGGAAAATTTTGTATAAACCTTATCAATTGCCGAATTTGTATTTCTTAATCCATAATACAAAAAATCAGTATCAGGAGCAGAGTTAAGCGTAAGTATTGGGATTTCAACGCCCATAACACTTCGAGAGTCAAGACTTAAGCCATCCTCATAGGGAATAGAGTTTGAAATATCCTCACAAAAGCCATTAGTAATATTTGCAGATTGTAAAGCAATATAAGCTTCTTCGTAAGCTCTGTCAATTTTTTGCTGAATAGCATTTGCGTGATCTATAAGTGTCATCATTTCTCTGATAAGAATATTTCGTTTTCTGTCAAGAAGTTCGTAGCCATTCTTAGCAAGCGATAGTGATTTTTTTGTGTTCATCAAATTGCCTTTTGTAGGCACAGCTTGTACAGCCATTTACGCTCACTCCTTTTTTATTCATAGAAAATCGTTCGTTTTTATTTGGGTATAAAAGCTAATAATTATAATGTTTGTCAGGTACTTGCCTTGTAGTATTTTTCAAGAATAGCATCATCAACACGGTCAAGCTCAGCTTTAGGAAGTGTTGAAAGAAGCTCCCAGCCAAGGTCAAGACTTTGCTCAATACTTCTGTTTTCAGTAAAGCCCTGATTAACAAATTTTTGCTCAAATAGCTTACCAAATTCAATATATTTCTTATCTATCGGAGAAAGTTCCTCCTCACCGATTACCGATGCAAGTGAACGAGCATCAATAACCTTTGCATAAGACGCAAAAAGCTGATTAGCAAGTGCAGAGTGGTCTGCTCTTGTATAACCTTCACCAATACCGTCCTTCATAAGACGAGAAAGAGATGGTAATACGCTAACAGGAGGATAGAATCCCTGTCCCTGTAAGGTTCTGTCAAGTACTATCTGACCCTCGGTAATATAGCCTGTAAGGTCGGGGATAGGATGAGTAATATCATCATTTGGCATTGTAAGAATCGGAATTTGAGTTACTGAGCCTGAATGACCCCTAATCATACCTGCACGCTCATAAAGAGAAGCAAGGTCTGAGTAAAGATAACCCGGATATCCCTTTCTGCCGGGGATTTCACCCTTTGAAGATGAAAATTCACGAAGAGCCTCAGCATAAGAAGTCATATCTGTCATAATAACAAGAATATGCATATCAAGCTCAAATGCAAGATATTCAGCAATTGTTAAAGCACAACGAGGAGTAAGAGTTCTTTCAATAATAGGGTCGTTAGAAAGGTTTAACAGCATAACAACTCTTGAAAGAACACCGCTTTCCTCAAAGCTTTTTCTAAAATATTCGGCAACATCCTTCTGAACACCCATAGCGGCAAATACAACACCAAAGTTATTGCTGTCTGCACCAGATATTTTTGCCTGACGCACTATCTGTACGGCAAGGTCGTTGTGTTTCATACCTGAGCCTGAGAATATCGGAAGCTTTTGACCTCTGATGAGTGTCATAAGAGTATCTATTGTTGAGATACCTGTATTAATGTAGTTTTTAGGATAAACTCGTGACACCGGATTAATCGGTGTGCCGTTTATGTTTGCACGCTTAACAGGGAATATATCGCCTAAACCATCAATAGGCTTACCTGAGCCGTTAAGAACTCTACCGACAATTTCAGGAGAAAGTGGCATTTCCATTGGATGTCCTGTAAGTCTTGTTTTTGTATTTTTAAGGCTTAATCTTCTTGTACCCTCAAATACCTGAACAACAATTCTTTCGCCTTCAATTTGCACAACTCTGCCTTGTCTTGTAGTACCGTTTTCAAGACGAATATCAACAATTTCTTCGTTGGAAACGCCTTTAACACCGTCCATTACTATAAGAGAGCCATTAACTTCCTTAACTCCTACATAATCTATAATCATTGTGCGTTTCCTCCTTTACAAAATTGAAGATGTTTTTTCATCAATTTCCTTAATATATTCATCAAATAAATCAAGTCTGTTGTTTGGAATATCGTATTTCATTTTTGTAAGCTTGTCATATAAGCCAAGCTCAATAATTCTTGAAATCGGAATTTCCTTTGCAACAATTTCTTTAGCTTTAGAATGAAGATGAAGTATAGTTTTCATCATAAGCTTTTGTTTTTCAAGCGGTACATAGGTGTCATCAGCGTGGAAAGCATTCTGCTGTAAAAATCCTACTCTTATGGCTCTTGCAGTTTCAATAACAAGCTTTTGGTCATCAGGAAGAACATCCGAGCCAATAAGCTTAACAATTTCCATAAGTGTGCTTTCTTCTTGTAAAAGTGCAGAAATTTTATTTCTGTACTCAATAAAATCATCACCCAAATTATCTTTAAACCATGGGTCGAGGTCGTTGTGATAATCACTATAGCTTTGCATCCAGTTAATTGCAGGATAATGTCTTGAATAAGCAAGTGACTTATCTAAAGCCCAGAAGCAACGGGTAAATCTTTTTGTGTTTTGAGTAACAGGCTCTGAAAAGTCTGAGCCCTGAGGAGAAACAGCACCAATAAGAGTTACGGAACCCTCGCCGCCTGCAAGTACTTCACTTCTGCCGCCACGCTCATAAAATTCAGCAAGTCTTGAAGGAAGGTAAGCAGGAAAGCCTTCTTCGGCAGGCATTTCTTCAAGTCTGCCTGAAATTTCTCTTAACGCCTCTGCCCATCTTGATGTAGAGTCAGCCATCATAGCAACATGGTATCCCATATCTCTATAATATTCACCAAGAGTAATACCTGTATAGATTGATGCTTCACGAGCGGCAACAGGCATATTTGATGTGTTAGCAATAAGTACTGTACGGTCAGTCATAGGTCGCTGTGACTTAGGGTCGATAAGCTCAGAGAATTCTTCGAGAACCTGGCTCATCTCGTTTCCACGCTCACCGCAACCAACATAAATAATAATATCAGCATCGCACCACTTAGCAAGCTGATGCTGTGTCATAGTTTTTCCAGTACCAAATCCGCCCGGAATTGCGGCAGTACCGCCTTTTGCAATAGGGAAGAGGGCATCAATTACTCGCTGACCTGTAATAAGAGGAACAGATGGAGTAAGTCTGTTTTGCACAGGACGAGCAGTTCTGATAGGCCATTTCTGACAAAGTGTAAGATTATGTTCCACACCCTCGTCATCTTTAATTACGACAATAGTATCAAAAATCTTGTATTCGCCATCAGGCATAACCTTTGTAACAATACCGGATAATTCAGGATGAACCATAAGTCTATGTTCAATAATTGGTGTTTCAGGTAGTGTAGCGTAAATCTGTCCGCCCTCAAGCTTGTCGCCAACTTTAACCTTTACGGTAACATTCCAAAGCTTTTCTGTATCGAGAGAGGATACCGAAGCACCTCTGTCAATAAATGCACCTGACTGTTCCTCTATGGCTTTAAGCGGTCTTTCAATACCGTCGAAGATATTGTCTAAAATACCCGGTCCCAAAAGAACATTCATTGGTGCACCTGTACCTATTACAGGATCACCGGGCTTTAGTCCTGTTGTTTCTTCATATACCTGAATAGTGGTAAGATCTTTTGTGATACCGATAACTTCGCCAACAAGTCTTTGTGTTCCTACATGAACCATTTCCATCATTTCAAAGCAGTCAGTATCTCTAACAGTAACAACAGGGCCGTTAATTCCGTATATAACATTGTTGTTTTGCATTAAAAATCATCTCTTTCGGTTGAAATCAAAGTACACTCAAGCCTGAGTTTTCAATAAACCATTCTCTTTGTGAATACAGCTTACTGTCAAGAGTTTCATCGGCAACAATGCTCATATTTTTGCAATAGCCTCTTATACCACCGATTTTAATGCTTTTATCGGAGATAATCTCGGCGTTGCCTTTAAAAAGACTTGTAATTTTATCGCTATATTTAAGGTCTTTTTCATTTACATATAACACACAGCTGTTGTTGGAAAACAGTTCAGAAATTTCCTCGGCACTTTTAAGAAGCTTTGAAAGGTAATCAGGAGTTTTGCTGTACTCAACAAGCTTGCTTTCAGCAAGAGCAAAAATGTTTTCTACCATTTCTGCTCTGCGTAAAAACAGTTTTTGTTGGCTATCTCTGGTAAGCTTTGCAACTCTGCGTGTTTCTTCATTTTTCTTGGCTTCTATTTTATCAGCAATATATTTTTCGCTGTAATATTTGCCTTTGATTTCAGCCTCTTTTAATTTTATATCCTTTAATTGTTCAAGCTCCGAAAGCATTATGTTACGCTGTTCATCAGCAGACTTTTGTATAGCTTTCAGAAAATTGTCTGTTTTAGCTGTTATTTTCATAATATATTAACCTCAGCTTCAGCAAATTATAATAAGTCGATAATTAAAGCTTAACACCGATAGCATCCTGTACATATTTTGTAATACTGTCTTTGGTTCTTCCGTTTCCGTGACGGTCAGGAATCTCAACAATAAGAGGTTGCTTTCGATTTAGCTTAAGGTCATAAACAAGGTCAGGGCAGAGAGAAACAAGATGCTCAGTCATAAGAATAACTGCAATATCTTTTCTGTTCATAGCCTTTGTCAGCTGAGTGCGTACTTCGTCTTCTTCGTGAACAACAACGCCCTCTATACCTGCAAAACGCATACCTACCTTTGTGTCTACATTATCACTTATAAGAAAAAATTTCATATCGCATCAAATCCTTTATGAAATTTGGTTAAATTATCTTGCAAAGATAAGAAGAATAGAAACGAGCATACCGTAAATAGCAATACCTTCACCAAGTACAACGAAGATAATCGCCTTACCAAATGCCTTAGGGTCTTCACTTGTAGCACCGATAGCGGCAGGAGCAGCGTTACCAACGGCAATACCACCACCGATACATGAAAGACCTGTAGAGATTGCGGCACCGATATAAGCCATACCGTCAGCGGCAGTTGAAGCAGCAGCGGCAGCATCGCCTGTTGCGGCACTTGCAACAAAAGGACAAGCCATACAAATTGCAAATACAGCGGCAAAAGAGCTAATCTGCATTAAAACAGTATTTTTTCTGCTTTTTCCGTGTTCAAAAGCCTTAACAGCAAGAACAGCTGAAACCATAAGAAATACAAAAGGAACTGTAAGTAAAATGACATTGAATAACATAGTAAAAACCTCCAAATTTATTTATCAAGCTTTAATTTAACAGGCTCATAAGGTCTGCCCTCACCGGAATAGAATCGGCTGAACATTTCGTAGAATTCAAGTCGAAGTATCTGGATTGAAACAAGCAAGGCTTCAAGAACCATAACAAATGCATTACCTAAAATAATAACAGGCCAGTAGGCAACAGGTCCTGCTGTTTCAGCAAGAACGAATACTACCATCATCATACCTGAGTGAACAAGAACAAAAGCACCTACTCTTAAAAAGCTTACTGTATTAGTAAGGTATTCAAGTAAAAATTCAATTGATTCTATAAGATGCTCCATAATATATCCGCCCCAGCTTTCAGGTTGCCAATCAGGCTCACCGTTAATTAAATCGCCAAGAGGCTCAGAGAAGAATATAAGCAAATACGGAACTACTATCAAGCCTAGGATATAGGGGAGAGTAAATACACTCCAACCGAGTAAAAGCTGACCTACAACACCAAAAATTATAGCTGAATAGAATATAATACCCGTAACGCCACTGGAATGGAATAACGCTTTTCCTATGTTTTTTTGTTTAATAGAGCTGAATACATTCAGTCCCATAGCACATATTACAAGTAAAACACCTATTCCTACTGCAGAAAGCAGAATCATAATAATTGAGTCAGACGACATAACCTCAATAGGCTTTTCTTCAAGTCCGAAAAGTGATTTATACATTGGGTCAAGCAGATGTTCAAAGCCGAACACACTGCCAAATAACAATCCAAAGCAAGCTGATGAAATACCGCAAGGGAATAGAATTTTGCCAATCGGCATTTTCTTAAGCTTCCACATCAGCATACCTACAAGTGAAAGGCAAATTCCTTGACCCACATCAGCAAACATAATACCAAAAATAAGAACATAAGTTATAGCAACGAAAAGCGATGGGTCAAGCTCGTTGTATTTTGGAACGCCATACATCTCAACATAATACTCAAAAGGCTTTGCAAAGAAACAGTTTTTGAGTTTTACAGGCGGAGATTTTTTTATTTCATTTTTTGCATCGTTAAAGCCGACATTTACACTTTCAATTTTTTCAAGCTTTTTCTTAAGCTTGTCTTTTTCTTCATCAGGAATCCAACCTACAATAACAAAGCTGTCGTTGTATTGCAAAGTTTTTTCACGGATTGCAGAATAAAGATTTTCTTCTTCAAGCTTTGAAATGTACTTTGAAATCATTTCAGATTGCTTGTTAAGATAATCTTCAAGCTTATTGTCAGTTTCTTTTAGCTTTTCTTCAAGCTTTGGAATAGTCTGGTTAAGCTTGTCAAGATATTGCTGTGGGGTTGTATTTACACCGAGAATATCGCTTTTCTCAAAGTATAAGCCTGAGAAAATCCGGTCAATTTCAATTGCCTTTTCAACGGGAGTAAAGTATACGCCCCAGTAATAGGATTTATCCTCAGTGCAGATAGTAAAATCTACATAAGGATTATTTTCGTATGCAGAAAGCTTTTCCAGACTGTCTTTTGGCAGTCTGCCGAATCTTGCGTTGATATATTTAAGCGATAAAAGCTTTTCTATCTCAACGCCAAGTCCCATAAAATGACTTGTTTCTTCAAAATTACTTTTAGCTTCTGCGAGCTGGTCGGCAATAAACTTCTTATCATCAATTAATCCGCTTATATCTTCCAGCAATTTGTCTGAAAACTTTTCAACTTCCTCAATAGTCGGATTAAAATCACTTACCGAAACATAAGGAAATTCTCTTTTTGTAAGGCTAATAGCTGATTTTAGGTTATTTAATGGTTCTGCGTAAATGTTTTTTGTTTGCAAGTGAGAAAACTCTCTTGTGTTATTAAAAAAAGCAGAAACCTCATCGGAATGGAAAACACCCGATTCACCCAATACAGCAATAACATCATCAATGTCAGACATAACACCAATAATATTTATAGCCTGCATGCGTGATACAGCCAAATTTATTCACCTCTTTTGAGTTTTATGCTTACATTAGTATATAAGCAAGGACTGTATTTTTTTTGTGTCGGTTTTGTATCTTATGCCCTCAATAAGAGTAATAATATTCATTAACTCAGTCTGGGCAAGAAAGTAGTATGAAATCATAACTACCGATGGATTATTTGAAAAATACATATTTCTCTTTGCAAGCTTAAATCTTACTCTCGGACTAATATCACTTGCGTAAACATAGCCGATTTTATTAATAAGCTTACCCTCGTGTGTGTTTTGCATTATAGCAAAAACTTCAGCTGATGAGTCAGCCTTACACATCATATCAAGAGCCTTTGGTTTAATATCGCAGAAAGTAAGTACAAGACTTTTTCTTATTTCTTCAGCATCAAGATTATAATACTTTTTTAGTCTTAGTATTCTTGAAAAAATATTATAATCGTTGATAGTTATAAATAAGTCGAGCAACTCTTGTCTTTCTTTACCTTTAGCTTTTTTAAAGAATGTTTCTTTAAGGTTTGAAAAAACATATTCAAACAGCTTATTTTCAATCTCGGATATTTTCATTCTGCCTTTTTCGTCAGGCGGATATTTAGCAAGTATATCGTAGTATGCAGGGAACTCAGCTAAAACAGCCATAAGCTCCTCATAACTGCGAGCATTTGCAAGACGATTAACATCAATATTTGTGTGTTTTGAAAAATAAGCAGGGAACTGATAAATAAATTTTTCAGTTGAATTTGAATTGAGAAGTATCAAAAATCTTACAATCTGTTCAATTTCTATTGTTTGTATAATGTACTGCGAAAACCCGGTACTAACACTTGAATCAAATCTTCCAAATGAGTCAACCTCATAAAAAAGATTTTGTCTTAAAAGTGATTCAAGTCTGCCACGATGAACCTCACGCTCATTTATGTCACGCAGTGCAGTAGTATAATGCGTGTACGATTTAAGGTATGTCATAACTTCCGTTACATTCTGACAGGCAAGCAAGCTTTGGTAATCTTTTTTAGTAAGTCGTTTACCGTATTTTGCTCTTGCTTTAGTGAGTACAGCGTAAGAAGTAGTAGGCATTACCACACACCTCCTGACTTAATTAACTGATGGTTCTTTTTACAATCATATCAGCCCATTTTTCAGCGTTTTGGTTGTAATCTGCTTCAAGCTTAATTTCGATTGATTTATGCTTGTTGCTGATTTCAGCCCATTTCTGATTGGCGATTTTTTCTTCTGCAAGATTATTTCGTGCTACTGTTTCTTCAGCTTTTTCAATATAAGAAGCGTAAATTTTATCAGCCTCTGCATTAATTTCCTTGCTGAGATTTTCTTTTTGAAGCAGTATATCTTCTTCCATTGTTTTTGCTTTGTTATCTGCTTCTATAATTTTTTTAAGCATATTTTCCACACAATCACCTCCGTACAGACTGCATAATATTATAAGTCTTATATATTACATTCAAGGCTTTATAAATGCTTAAGAGAAACTTATAAATTTAACCTTGATTAAATGTAATCTTAATTAATATTTAATATAGATGTTTAAACTCAATTTCAGGCTGAAAGCGGAAGGATTCCGTCATTCAACCTGAAAATAAAAATATTAATTTTTAAGAGCTTGAAGAGGAGCAGGAATTCTGCCGCCACGATTAATAAATACTTCAGGTGAACCATATCTTATAGGCATTACAGGACCTCTGCCAAGTAATCCGCCAAAGTTTAGTTCATCACCTGCTTTTCTGCCAATTGCAGGAATAAGTCTTACCGCAGTAGTTTTTGTATTAACCATACCGATTGCAGCTTCGTCAGCAATAATTGCAGAAATAATTTCAGGAGTAATATCACCCGGAACAACAATCATATCAAGACCAACTGAGCATACGGCAGTCATAGCCTCAAGCTTTGTAATATCAAGATAGCCAGCTTGTGCTGCACTAATCATACCTGCATCTTCTGTAACAGGAATAAATGCACCACTTAAGCCGCCAACATGAGATGATGCCATAACACCACCCTTTTTAACTGCATCGTTAAGAAGAGCGAGTGCAGCGGTAGTTCCGTGACAACCGCAAACCTCAAGACCCATTTCCTCAAGAATATAGGCAACGCTGTCGCCAACAGCAGGAGTAGGAGCGAGAGAAAGGTCAACAATACCAAAAGGTAC
>JAXJSN010000011.1:0-3183 GCA_036310085.1 Ruminococcus sp. | reverse complement strand
GAAATTTTTGACACAAAAAAAGTTGACAGCAAATGTCAACGAAAAATTAATATCCATTTCAAAGGGATTGGACTTGTAGATTTTAATTAAAAAGTTCTTCCCCAATTCAATTACGAGTATATGCAATTCCATCAGGTATTTTTATATTTTTCAAAGATTTACAAGAACCAAATGTCATTCTTTCTATACCGGAAATATTTTTTGATAAAGTAACATCAGATAAATTATTACAATAATAAAAGGCGTTTTCGCCAATATATGTAACACTATCAGGTATTACTATTTTTTCTATCTTAGATCCCAAAAAAGCACTATAGCCAATATATGTAACATTATCAGGTATTATTACATTAGTTACTGCACTTTTTTCAAAAGCAGATTCCCCTATGCGTGTAACAGGACAACCGTTAATTTCGCTTGGAATTTCTATTTCGGTTTCGGTACCTGTATAATCGGTAATTGTAACCTTTTGCAGTAATATACTATAACTAAAATCATTGTATGTTCCTGTTTGCTCTGCAACAGCTGAACTACTTTCAACCGTAGCGGCATTTACTGCAATTGGCATACTGCCGGCGGTCAACATCATAACAGCAGAAAGCATTACTGCTATAGCTTTTTTGAATTTACACATAATTTTTCCCTCCTGAATAACAATGCAGTGAGTTTGTTTAACTCTTTAAGTTTATTATACTACACCTTACACAAAATTACAATAACTATATGCAAAGTTTATAAATATATTTAACATTTAAGCTAAACGCTATTATATAATACTCAAAACAAGTGAGTAGCACCTATTCGCATACAGACAATATCATATATAAACATATATTATAATTTTGGCACTTTCTCCTTCTAAGCTAAACAATTACTATAACACAAAAAAATCCCCTGTAAGAATGTTTCCTTACAGGGGATATACCTACTAAAATTTTAACAAATTAAGCTAAACTATACTTTGGGCTCATTCCTTTACAAAATACTGTATACTTTCCAAAATGCCTAAACTGTACTTTGGACTCATTCCTTTACAATATACTATAATAAATGACTGAATTGTTCTTTGGACTCATTCCCTTACAATATATTAAAGTATTCGTATGTAATCGTATTTAAACGGATGTATCAATCTAGTTTTCTAACTTATTTAGCTTGGTAAATACAAATTAATAAATAACTGAGTATTACATTGGTCTATACTCCAATTCTGTAGAATATGTTATTTAAAAGTTAAAGTTCTCATTGGTCCAACCACCATTAATTTATTTCCGACCATATTAAATTTTAATAAATATCATCAAATTACCGTCATACGGTAAGTAAACAACTAAATTTCCCATCTGGGTAAGATTATATACCTAAAAATAATATTTATATAGAAAATATG
Organism: Ruminococcus sp.; assembly: GCA_036310085.1. Classification (GTDB taxonomy): domain Bacteria; phylum Bacillota; class Clostridia; order Oscillospirales; family Acutalibacteraceae; genus Ruminococcoides. Next base: position 1,793 of record JAXJSN010000011.1, on the reverse strand, counting down.
AAAATATGTTTTTAATCCGTACATTAAACAATATTAATTTTTATGGTATTAAGTAAAAGCGGATATTACATTGATTTAATAAAAATATAAACTGTGTTTTATAACACCTAAATAATCAGTTATCCGACAATCAAACGAGTTATTTAACCTCAACTTAATCGTATGCGGTTATACTCTGTTTGGGGGAAGACTCCGTTTATAGTCTTTAATCTGCATTATAAAAAGCATCTTTACTTTCATATTGAAGACCTCCTTGAGGAACTTTTGTGTTTGTTTAAGTTCCTTATCTTTGTCTATATTATACTAAACACTTTAACCATTGTCAATACTTTTATTTAAAATTTAAGAAACTTTATTTTTCAAAAATCTATTGTTTTATTATTTTTGTAGTAGTATAATAAAAATGTTAGGCATATAAAAATCCCCCGAAAGGTTGATACTTTTCGGGGGATTTTATTTTATATAATGTTAGATTTTTGTTATAACGCCATTTGAGAATGTGTAAGTACCAGCCTCAAACTTATAGTTAGCACCGTTGTTGCTATCCCATGTACCGTTGCCGTTATTGAAGCAAACTGTTACATTTGAAGCAGTTCCAAGGTCGATTACAGCCTTATGTGTATATCCAGCCTTTTCAGTTGTAGCTGTCATCTGTACACCCGGAGCATTTGTCCAGCTCTGACCTGCTACCTGATAATGGATATATGGTGTTGAATAACCTTTGTAGTAGATTGTTACAACATTTGCAGAAGGGTCTACAACTGTAACAGTTTTTTCTACTGTAATGATATCTGTTGAATATGGGTTTTCCTTAACTCTTACAATAAGCTTGTATGTACCAGCCTGTGTAAACTGCTTTGTACAACCATTTGCATATGCATAATCGTAGATTACAGTTTCTTTGCCACTTCCATCAACATATGCAAACTGTGTCATATATGTAGCATTAGGATTTGTCATTGTAACTGTCATCTTTACTGACTCATTTACATTAATAATACCATTTGCAGGTGTAATATCGAAAGAAGCAATTTTTAATGCATTAGGATCGTATTCTTCAATCTTACCATTTGAGAATGTATATGTGCCTGCATTAAACTTATAGTTTTTGCCGTTATTGCTATCCCATGTATTATTGCCGTTATTGAAACAAACTGTTACACTTGTAGCTGCATCAAGGTCAATTACCGCCTTGTGTGTGTAGCCGTTTACCTCACTTGTAGCTGTCATCTGTACACCCGGAGCCTTTGTCCAGCTCTGACCAGCTACCTGATAATGAATATATGGTGTTGAATAACCTTTGTAGTAGATTGTTGTAGTATTCTTAACAGGTTCAGTTACTGTTACTGTCTTAGAAGCTGTAAGAATATTTGTTGAGTATGGATTTTCCTTTACTCTAACCATAAGTGTGTATGTACCGACCTGTGTAAACTGCTTTGTACAAGCATTTGCATAAGCATAATCGTAAATTACTGTTTCATTGCCTTTTTCATCAATACATACAAACTGTACAAGGTATGATTTTGAAGAATCTTCCATTTCAAGATTCATCTTTACAGAATCCATAACATTTACCTTACCATCAGCAGGGTTAATAGCAAATGATTTAATAGCAAACTTTGGAAGAGCCTTTACTGTTATAGTTTTTTCTGCTGTGAGAATTTCTGTTGAATATGGGTTTTCCTTTACTCTTGCAATAAGTGTGTATGTACCAGCCTGTGTAAACTGCTTTGTACAACCACTTGCATAAGCATAATCATAGATTACTGTTTCTTTGCCGTTAGCATCTCTGT
>JAXJSN010000010.1:0-3387 GCA_036310085.1 Ruminococcus sp. | reverse complement strand
TTGTCTATTAATCTTAGACCTAGAAAATGCCTTGGTTGGAAATCTGCTTTTGAGGTTTATTTCGGTGTTGCACTTGCTTGACTTTCTGCCGTGTCACGGCTTGCCGTGACGGAGGATTGCAAGGATTCTGCTGTATTTTTTCAATCCTCAGTCAGCTTCGCTGACAGCTCCTTTTGTAAAGGAGCCTTTGCCTTATATACTTTTAGTTTTATTATTTCTTTGTTATAATTAATGTAATTTTAGATATATAAAACCCTCCTGTTTTTCAGGAGGGTTTTATGTTTAATCAATAAAATTAAAATTTTACATTGTAGTGATAATTTCGCTTACAGTTTTTCCCGGAGGAATCATAGGCAATACATTCACATCAGGGCTTATTCTGCACTCAACCAAAACAGGCTTTTTCATATCATAAGCCTTTTGAAGAACAGTCTTTACCTCATCAACTGAATTAATCTTCATTGAATCAATACCAAATGCATTTGCAAGAGCTGTAAAATCAGTTGCTCTGTGTGGGTCAGTCTGAGAAAAACGCTTTTCATAGAATAATTTCTGCCACTGACGAACCATACCGAGAACGGTGTTGTTCATAACAAGAATAACAACAGGAAGGTTGTATGACTTCATTGTAACAAGCTCGTTAAGGTTCATATGGAAGCTTCCGTCACCGGTCACAAGGATAACTCTCTTATCCGGATTTGCCATTTGAGCACCAATAGCGGCACCCATACCAAAGCCCATTGTACCAAGACCGCCGGAAGTAAGCAAAGTGTTGCTCTTTTCAATCTTGCTGTACTGAGCAACCCACATCTGGTGCTGTCCAACATCGGTTGCTATAATATCATCATCAGCCTTGATTTCGTTTACAACATCAAGAACCTGCTGAGGATGAGGATACTCTGACTCAGGAAGCTTTTCGTCATCAAAATGATGCTTCCACTCATCAAGCTGAGCAAGCCACTGCGGATGCTTCTGCTCATCGAGTCCATTTGTAAGAGCTATAAGGATTTCCTTTATATCGCCAAGGATATACTCGTCAACCTTTACATTTTTATTAATCTCTTTATCATCAATTTCAAGCTGAACAATTTTAGCCTGCTCACCAAACTTTTCTCTGTCACCTGCAACACGGTCAGAAAATCTTGCACCGCAAGCAATAATAAGGTCACAATTTGAAGTTGCCATACCTGTTTCGTAGCCACCGTGCATACCGATATTACCCATACAAAGCGGATGACTTGCAGGAATACAACCAAGACCCATAAGTGAGCAACAAACCGGAGCGTCAATAAGCTCAGCAAACTTAGTAAACTCCTCGCTTGCATCGCCGCTGATAATACCGCCGCCGGCATAAATCATAGGACGCTGAGAATTTTTAATAAGCTGTTGAACAGCCTTTACACTTTCAGGATTCTTAATATTAATAACTTCTCTTTTTGCAGCTTCTTTCTTTACAAATTCACAAGCTTTAGCAGTAATATCCTTTGGAACATCAACAACTACAGGACCTTTTCTGCCTTCCTGAGCAATTACAAATGCCTTGCGGATAGTATCTGCAAGGTCTTCTACCTTTTCAACAAGGAAGCTTGCTTTTGTAATAGGCTTAACAATATTTACAATATCAACCTCTTGGAAGCTATCTCTGCCTAACTGGTCTGTATTTACATTACCTGTAATTGCAACAACAGGGATACTGTCGATATTTGCAGTAGCAAGACCGGTAACGATATTGGTTGCACCAGGACCTGATGTTGTAATAACCACACCTGTTTTACCTGTTGAGCGTGCATAGCCGTCAGCCGCATGAGAAGCACCCTGTTCATGAGCTGTAAGAATATGATTAATTCTGTCGCTGTATTTATAGAGGGCATCATATGTATTTAAAGCCGCTCCACCCGGATAGCCGAAAACTGTATCAACACCTTGCTCCAGCAAACATTCACAAATAATTTCTGCACCTGTAAGTTGCATAATACTCTCTCCAATCTAAACAAAAATACACATAAGCAATACAAATATTAAATCGTATACTTAGATATTTTATCGAATTAAAACGCAAAAGTCAATAGATATACATATAATTTAAAACGCATCTATAAAACGGCTAACCGCAAAAACAGTTTTAAGAGCAGAAAGCTGACAGAATTTTACAAAATCCATACCTTTATTTTCGTTAAGGTCATCGGAAATTGCACGGATTATTCCGTAAGGCACACCACAACGATAGCACACATGACCAATAGAAGCACCCTCCATTTCACAAGCAAGAGCATCAAAGGTATCAGCAATTTTAAGTCTGTGACTTCTGTCCGAAACAAAAATATCGCCGCTTGCAATTATACCTTTTTCTACTCTTGTTTCGGGTAAAAACTTACAAACCTCATAAAAAGTATCTGCAATTTTTTTATCACACTCAAAATACATAATTTTACCCTCAGGTACAGGTACTTCGCCTTGTCTGTAACCTAAAGCTGTTATATTCATATCGTGTTCAACGGCACTTGTAGCTATAACAATATCACCGATTGAAACCTTTGATGACAAAGCACCGGCAACACCGCTGTTAATAACAATATCTGGATTATATTTTAATATCAGGGTAGTAGCACACATTGCGGCATTCACCTTACCCTCTGAACAAACAACAATTACAACATCTTTTCCGTTGATAGTACCGCTTGTAAAAGTCATTTTATTGATTGTTTCGGTTGTTTTGTTTTGGGTTAATTCAATTATTCCGTCTGCTTCAAGTTGCATTGCACAAATAATTCCGATCATATTTTTCTCCTTAAATTATTTTTTAGTTAACTAGAAACTTCTATCAAATAAAAATTAAAAGTTTTTGCAACAGAGTATTGCATCCAAATCGAGGCAACAGAGTATTGCATCCAATTCGAGGCAACAGAGTATTGCATTCAATTCGAGGCAACAGAGTATTGCATTCAATTCGAGGCAACAGAGTGTTGCATCCAAATCGAGTAGATAGCTTGATATTATTTAAACTTATTCACCCGACTGAAAAAAACTAAAAGTTTTGATTAAACTTTTTCAAAAGGCAACAGAGTATTGCATCCAATTCGAGTAGATAGCTTGATTTTTTCTAAACTTATTAGCACGAACCAACAATGGCTCCTTTATCAAAGGAGCTGTCAGCGTAGCTGACTGAGGATTGAAAAATAATAATAGATAGTGCGTTTTAAAAAATCAAAAGTAAAGTTATTTTACTTACTTTTATAATAAAAAATAACACGAACTATTCTTGCAATCCTCCGTCACGGCAAGCCGTGACACGGCAGAAAGTCAAGCAAGTGCAACACCGAAATAAACCTCAAAAGCAGATTTCCAACCAAGGCATTTTCTAGGTCTAAGATTAATAGACAATACAAC
>JAXJSN010000009.1:0-10993 GCA_036310085.1 Ruminococcus sp. | reverse complement strand
GTGCACGCTTAACCCAACGATTGCTGTTTTTTAAATTCATACCAATCGGCTGACCAAAATCTTCAAGACTTATCTGTCCGTTATCAAATTTGTACATCCATATCATCTCCAAATGCAAGCTTTTTCTGCTTTTCTTTAAATTTCCTTGCATTTATTATACCGTATTTTAGAGCTTTTTGCAGTGTTTATCAGGGATTTGGCTTTGTTCAGTGGATATTATATAAGTGAGTTCGTGTATCGCTTAGTTTTGAAATAAGCTTTTTTTATGTATTGTCTAAGCACTGCAAATTTCCATAGAACTCGTTGTTTTATTTTTTTCTTTCATACTAGTTTCACCTGATTTTTGATTTTTACAATATTAAATAATTTATATCATTAAAAAATTTCCTTAACAATAGCATAGCCACCAAGCTATAAATCTCTAACTTGGTGGCTATGTTTATTATCTATTCAGCAATATATCTTGCTAATTCGAGGGCTATATCAAAATGCCCTGAATCGTGTTGAGTGTGCTTAATTTGATTTTTTTTCATTCTGTTGTCCCATTTTGGAGCGTCGAGCAAATCTCCGCTGGTAAAAAAGAAATAAGCGTTAAGCCCTCTGAAATTGCACATCGCTTCAACTGCCGCACATTCCATTTCGACAGAAATACAGCCTTCGGTTTTGCGTTTTTCAAAGTTTGCTCTTGTTTCTCTATGAACAGCATCGGTAGTCCAAGTTTTGCCTTTGATAAAAGGCAGACCGGCTGTTTCCATAAATTCAGCTACTGTATCAGCGTTTTTGACTTCAATATAATCAGAAGCCGGTGCGTAATGATATGAAGTGCCTTCATCTCTGTAAGCGGCAGTAGGTATCATAACTTTGCCACGAGCAATCTCCTTATTAAGACAACCCGAACCGCCAAAAATTACATATTTATTTGTATTGATAATTGATAAGCTATCTTCTATATCTGCAACACAGGCAGGTGCACCAACAAAAGACATATAAACCGCAAAATATCTATCCTCGTACTCAAATCTATAAATGGGGTTTGCACCATTTGAGGAGAACAGATCTCCGATTTTAGTACATTCAAAGTTATCAAGCACATATTTCAGGATTATATGAGAGAATGTAAGAATACATACATCAATCTTAACGGCATTTTCGTTGCGATTAACCTTTATTATTTCTTCTGATACATTTTCAAAAGTATCTGTTATCATTATATGTGCCTCCCTAAGTCTGAATTTATGCTTATCATTTTTATGTGATTTTTTTGAAAGCAGAAAAAATCAATTCTCCTTTTTATAAGCTTCTTTGAACGGAACGACATTTCCATCGTTTTCCTGAATACTTACATTATCAAGTGTTTGGCTGAACTGAGCTCGAATTTCACCTAAATAAACCTTATAAAGCTCTTTTTGCTCTTTTTGTTCTTCGTCAGTAAGACCGGTTTCACGCTTTTTTTTAGCAAGCTCGTTAATTCTTTCAATAAGTTTTTTGTCCATAATATTACCTCTTTTCTTTTGAGCTATTATAACATATTTATGTATTTTATACAAGCAGTATATTGTATTTATTGTTGTAGTGTGTTATTATAAAATTATCAATAAAAAGGAAGTGAAACCTATGGCAGATTTAAGTTTGTTTTATCCCTCAGGGTCAAAGGCTGTGTACAGAACGCTGACAAAAGAGGCTCAAAATGACTTATCTATTGATTTTATCTGTGATGCCTTAACAAAAGATGCGTATGAAAAGAATAGCATACGACAGCTTTTGATAAATATAACCGATGACGAAAGTGTTATAAAATACCGTTGTGATGTTTTTGAGGACTTTTTGCGTTTTCCTAAGCTTAGGGAAGACTTAACTGCCTTGCTTGAAAAGCTTGCTGATTTAAGAGAAATTGAGCGTTTTCAAAAGGATGAAGAAGCGTCGTCTATGTGGAAGCTTATTAATCGACTTCGTGAAATGGACGGTTATGTAGACTGTATTACAAGTATAAAAACAACACTTGAAACTCTTGATATTAAATCTGAGGGTCTTATAAATTTAAGAAACAGTGTTCAGGATATTTATAGTGACAGTGGTTTTCCGGAACTGAAAAAAGATATTAATGAAACGCTTGCAAAGGCTCAGCGTATGAAAAGTATTACGCTCGGTGTTAATTTTGATGATTTACTGAGACCGAAAACTGTAGGCGTTATTTCGCTCAATGATAAGCATTTTACCGACAGCGGTATTCTAAAAAGATTTATGAAGTTTGCAAATAACGAAAGTGAATTGCACGAGGGTAACGATGTATCAGGCTTTGTCACCTTTCATCCTTCAAATCCGTCAACCACAAAAATCGGATTTGGTAAGGTTGTATCAGGTGCTCAGCAGGATGTAAATCAGGTGTTTTCAAGTGAGGTAACAGGTGCGGATCCTCTTTCAGATGCACTTAAAAATGTTGTTACCGATATATTGCGTAGAACTGTAAATGATATTAAATCAATGCTTAATAAGTACATAAATATAAACGGCTATTCTTTTATTGCTCTTATGCCTGAAATAATTTTCTATATTCGTTTTGCTGAGCTTTGTGATAAGATAAAAGCTAAAGGTTTTCCGCTATGTAAGGCTGAGGTGCTTAATGCAGATGATAGAGATTGTTATGTTAGTGATATATATAACTTAAAGCTAGCAATCAAGGCTACACAGGGCGAAGAAATTGATATTGTAACAAATGAATTTGTTTTTGATGATACAAAACGAATTTATATTCTTACCGGTCCTAACCGTGGCGGAAAAACTACGATTACACAGGCGGTAGGTATTGCGTTTTTATTGGCTCAAAATGGTATTTATGTACCTGCTTCTTCAATGAAGTTCAGCCCGTGTGATAATATTTTTACCCATTTTCCTGCTGATGAAAATGATACTGTTGATTTGGGCAGACTTGGTGAGGAAAGTAAGCGATTGTCCGAAATCTTTAATGTAGCATCACACAGAAGCCTTATTCTTCTTAACGAAAGCCTTGCAACTACAAATGTAGCCGAGGGTCTTTATATAGCTAAAGATGTTGTAAAAGCTATGCGATATCTTGGTGTTCGCTCAGTATTCAACACTCATATGCACGACCTTGCGAGAAATCTTGATGAGGTGAATAATAACACCAGAGGCGATAGTATAGTTGAAAGTATGGTTACTGGTGTAGAAAACGGCAGACGCTCCTTTAAGGTTTTTATTGCACCGCCACAGGGCGTTAGTTATGCTAAGGATATTGCCGAAAAATACGGCGTAACATTTAATAAGATAGTAGCAGAAATAGATGCACGAAGAATAAATAGCGGTATGGATTTGGATTTGTACTAAAGATACCAATATATAAAAAGTCTCCTCTAAGATAGGAGACTTTTTTATATATTGCACAAATTCTAAAACTAAAGTTTGGGTATATATTTCGATGATAATTCTATCAAAGAATAATATATATATATACTATTGCTAAAATATAAATAAGTAATTTGCATTTTTTGGAATAGGAGTGAATAATATGAAATCTCGCAAATTATTATCGTTATTACTTTCTGCAACTATCGCTACAGGTTCTGTTTCTTTTGCTGCTAATGCGGCAACCACCAAAAGCGAAGTTTCGGCAAATAATTATTACAACGCAAATTTTCTTGAGGATTATGCAGGTGTTGCATATAATGAAGAAAACTTCGGTGCAACCTATACCGAGGAAAAAACCACCTTTAAAACCTGGTCACCTGAGGCTACGAAGGTTGTTTTAAATCTTTATGCAACCGGTTCGGACACTGAAGCAGGAGCTGCACAGATTGGTACATACGCACTTACAAAAAATTCAAATAGTGGTGTATGGTCAATTGATATTGAGGGCGATTTAAAAAATGTTTATTATACTTATTCAGTCACAGTTGGTGGAACAACAAGAGAAACTCAAGATATTTACTCCAAAGCTGTTGGTGTAAACGGAAATCGCTCGATGGTTGTTGACCTTGCTTCAACCAACCCTGATGGATGGGAAACCGATAAGCATGTTTTATTTGATAATGCGGCTGAGGCTGTAGTATGGGAGGTTCATGTTCGTGACTTCTCAATTTCTAATACTTCCGGTGTTAGCGAAGAAAACAAGGGAAAGTATCTTGCTTTTTCAGAGGGTGGCACAAAGCTAAATTCAAGTACAGATGCAGACGCTGTTTCTACAGGCATTGATTATCTTGTTGAGCAGGGAATTAACTGTGTGCAACTTATGCCTGTTTATGATTTTCAGTCTGTAGATGAAACAATTACAGGTTCATCAAGTAATCGTAACTGGGGTTATGACCCACAAAACTATAATGCGCCTGAAGGTTCATATTCTTCAAATCCGTATGACGGTAATGTAAGAATTACTGAGTTTAAGCAGATGATTCAGGCGTTGCACGACAGAGGCATTTCTGTAGTTATGGATGTTGTTTATAATCATACATATGCAACAGATGCTTCTTGTTTTGCAAAAACTGTTCCGGGATATTATTTTAGACAAACATCAGCTAATGTATATTCAAACGGTTCAGGTTGTGGTAACGAAACAGCTTCCGATAAGCTTATGTATAGAAAATATATGATAGATTCAGTTAAGTATTGGGCTGAAGAATATCATATTGACGGCTTCCGTTTTGACCTAATGGGTATTCACGATATTACAACAATGAATACTATTCGTAATGAACTCGACAACCTTTACGCAGATGGTTCAGGTGAAAAGATTCTTATGTACGGTGAGCCTTGGACAGGTGGTACTGTTGCAATATCAGATGGATGTTCACAGGCTAAAGCTTCTTCTCTTGATGCAAGAGTGGGTATGTTCTGCGACTCCTATCGTGATGCTATCAAGGGCGACACAAACGGCACTGGTATAGGATTTGTTCAGGGTAAGAATGAATCTACATATACTGTTGTGAATGGTGTAAAGGGTAAAGGTTTTAATGCTAAAGCACCGTCACAGACAATTGCTTATGCTGATGCTCACGATAATCTTATTCTTTGGGATAAAATCGTTTATAGTAATGGTTCATCAAGTTGGGATTCAACATCTGATACATATATAAATCAGCTCAAAGAGGCGATGACTTTGGTGCTTACATCAGAGGGTGTCCCGTTTATGACAGCAGGCTCAGAGTTCTGCCGTACAAAATTTGGTGACCACAACAGCTATGCATCAAACGATACAATTAATGAAATTGATTGGACAAGAGTTAAGACTTATAAAAGTGCAGTTGACTTATACAAAGGACTTCTTGAAATTAGAAAAAATTATACACCGCTTAAAAACAACTCATTTGATTCAATTACATTCCAGTCAGATTATGGCTATGTAGTTGCATATACTTATTCAAATAATAAAGCCGATGAGTGGGGCAAGCTTTGCGTACTTGTAAACAGTGGTACACAGGCATACAGTATTCCTCTTAACGGCAGTGGTTGGACAGTAGTAGCAAACAATAACGGTGCAGGTCTTAAAAGTCTTGGTACTATAAGCGGAAGTTCTTATTCAATTCCGGCAAGAAGTATAGCGGTTCTTGTTCAAACCTCAACTTTTGATAATCTTAAGGTTGCAGAAACTCAATATGGTACACTTACAACAAATCATATTGATGAAAACGGAAATGTATTAAAGACAACTACCTCTAAATACAGAGAAGGCTCAACTTATCGTGCAATTCCTGATACAACAATTCTTTATGATAATTCACTTGTTGATACACAGGGTACAACCTCAGGAATTGTTAAGGCAAATACAAACTATACAGTAACATTTGTTTACAAGTCAACAGGTATACCTTCAGGTCATCTTACAGTAAAATATGTAGATGAAAAAGGCAAAGAGATTAAAGATGATATGTCTTATCGCCTCAGAGAAGGTGACGAGTATGATATGCCGTTTACTCCTGTTCAGGGGTATCAGCTTGTTACAGACAAATACCCTGCTGATTCAAAGGGTGTATTCAGCGGAACTGATACTACTTTAACATTTGTATACAAACCTTTGGATAATCAAACATCAGTAGTTCATTATTATAATGCAAATAATTGGAGTTCAATAAGATGTTATGCTTATACAGCTGATGGTAAATTACCAAATGGCGAATGGGACAAGGCAACAATTATGACAAGCGAGGGCAACGGCTGGTATAAATGTACAGTACCTGCTTCAAGTGCATATGTAATGTTCCATCCTACTACAGGTACAGGTCAGGAACCTGGTCAGGGCGAATCCGGTTATCTTGTTGCAGGCGAAGCATGGATTCAAAATAAAACCCTAAGTTTTAGCAGTAAGGTAATAACAAGCCATATTGACCTTAAAACAGGTAAGCTTTTATGCGATAATGTTGTTGATTTCCAAGCAAAAACAACAAATACTACAACATATAAAACATCTCCGCTTAGTGGCAGAGATGATGTTATAGTACCGATAAATGCAAATGGTAATTACTCGGCAGGAACTATAAATGTAGTTTATCTTTACACAAGTGGTGAAATTCCAACAATTCCTACTGTTCCTACTCAGCCAAATCCTCAGCTCTTAGTTGGCGATGCGGACTTAAATGGTACAGTTAATATTAAAGATGCAACTATTATTCAGCGTCATATTGCTGATATTGAAGTTCTTACAGGTAACGCTCTTATAGCTTCTGATGTTGATGATAGTGAAATTGTAAATATTAAAGATGTTACATATATTCAGGCTTATATTGCAGGTAATGAGAATGTTGCAAATGTTGGTATGTACATAGAAATTGAAACTCCTACAGAACCTACAACTGAACCAACCACAGAGCCAACAACTGAACCTACTACAGAGCCAACAACTGAGCCTACTACAGAACCTACAACAGCACCAACCGAAAAATATAAGGTTACATTTTCAAATTCTCGTTGGTGGAATGGCACAATTTATTGCTATTGTTGGAATGATGAAGATGGTCCTGTTGTAAGTTGGCCGGGTGCAGCAATGACATATGTAGGAACAAACGAATATAATGAAGCACAGTATACATATGAAGTTCCAAGCTCAGCTAAATATGTAATCTTTACAAATGGAAGTAATCAGACAGTAGATATTCCTTTTGACGGTTCACAGCTTCGTTTTTATGCCGCTAGCACACAAAACGCACAGGGACATTATAACTACGGCACATGGTAAGTAATATATAATGAGCTTTTAGCGAAGATAAAATTTAATAATCCGTAAATAAAATCAGGGAGCAGTCCGTAAGGTCTGCTCCCAAATTTTATGCGTTAAGTTTTTTATACTAATCTTAATAAATCAAAGCGAAATTCAAATGTTTCGGTCAAGCTTTTACAAAAGGAAACATAGTGTTAAATCAAATTTACCTTAAACTCAAACTATTAAAATTATCATTCAATATATTACAGCAGTTATCAAGCTTTTCAAGCTCCTCATCATTGAGTTTAAGCTCTAAAATTCTTTTTGCACCCTGACTGTTTACTATGCAGGGGTTGCCGATAAATACATCTTTTTTACCGCCATATTCACCTCTCAGTCTTGATGAAACCGTAAGAACCGAATTTTGGTTTTGCAATATGGCTCTTATCACTCTTACAATCGCAACGCCAATTCCGTAATAGGTAGCACCTTTTGCTTCGATTATCCGTTGAGCGGCATCTCGTACCTCGTTGGCAATTTTTTCAAGGTCTTCCATATCAAAGCTTTGAGGGTTATCAATAAGCACATCTTTTATAGGTTTAACTGCAAGCAAAGCTTGGCTCCAAGGTACAAATTCGCTGTCGCCGTGTTCCCCAATTACATAGGCGTGTATATTGCGTGGATCAACCTCAAAATATTCACCCAATAAATAGCGAAGTCTTGCAGTATCGAGAGTTGTTCCTGTTCCGATTACCTTAGAAGCGTTAAAACCTGAAAGTTCATAAGTTATTCTTGTCATAATATCAACAGGATTTGTAGCTACTACAAAAATTCCATCAAAACCGCTTTGTATAACCTGAGGTACAATTGATGAAAAAACTGCGGTGTTTCGTTGTAACAGCTCCAAACGGCTTTCTTTTGGTTTTTGATTTACACCTGCACAAATAACAACTACATCGGCATCGTTGCAGTCGTCATAGTCACCTTGGTAAATTCTCATACTTGAATGTGAAAAAGCAAGCCCGTGGTTTAAATCCATAGCTTCGCCAATTGCTCGTTGCTTGTTAATGTCAATTAAAACAAGCTCGTCGCAAAGATTTTGATTGAGAGCCGCATATGCAAAGCTCATTCCAACCATTCCTGTTCCTATAAGTACAACTTTTTTCTTGTTTCCGAACATTTTTGTTCTACTCCTTATATATAATATTAAATTTATATTTGTATTGTCTTCAAATGTTTAAATTTTATACCACAATTTTGTGAGTTATTAATATTAGAATATGCTTGAAAATATTGTTTATTTGTGATAAACTGTAAGTTGGTAGAAAAGCGTGTTTCTATTTGGTCTTTAAGATTTTAATTTGAAAGGAATAGATATAAATGTACAAGATTGTTAAGAAAAAGCCTCTTAACCCAACTGTTACATTGTTGGAAATTGATGCTCCGATGATTGCTAAAAAGGCTCAGCCTGGTCAGTTTATCATTCTTAGAGTTGATGAAGAAGGCGAGAGAATTCCTCTTACAGTTGCTGGCTACGACAGAGAAGCAGGTACTGTTCGCATTATTTTCCAGATTGTTGGTGCTTCAACAGAAAAGCTTAATCACCTTGAAGAAGGCGATTATATCCACGATTTCGTTGGTCCTCTTGGTGTTCCTACACACACAGAGGGTCTTAAAAAGGTTTGTGTAGTTGGCGGCGGCGTTGGCTGTGCTATTGCACTTCCTATTGCTCAGAAGCTTCATGAGGATGGCTGCGAGGTTCATTCAATTGTAGGTTTCAGAAACAAGGACCTTGTTATCCTTGAAGATGAGTTTAAGGCTTGTTCTGACAAATTTGTAATGATGACTGATGACGGCTCTTGCGGCAGACAGGGCGTTGTTACAGCTCCGCTTGAAGAGATGATTCAGGCAGGCGAAAACTACGATATGGTTATTACAATCGGTCCACTTATTATGATGAAGTTTGTTGTTAAGACAACAAAGCCTCATAATGTACCTACTACTGTATCTATGAATCCTATTATGATTGATGGTACAGGTATGTGCGGCGGTTGTCGTCTTACAGTAGGCGGCGAAACAAAGTTTGCTTGCGTTGACGGACCTGATTTTGACGGCTTTAAGGTTGATTTTGATGAAGCTATGAAGCGTGGAGCTATGTATAAGGATTTTGAGCGTCACGCATATAAAGAAACTTGCAATCTGTTTAAAAAGGAGGTTGAGTAATATGCCTAATATGTCACCAAATAAGGCACCAATGCCAAGCCAGGACCCTAATGTAAGAAATAAAAACTTTCTTGAGGTAGCAACAGGCTACACAGCAGAGGTTGCTATTGAAGAGGCTCAGCGTTGTCTTAATTGTAAAACAAAGCCTTGTGTATCTGCTTGTCCGGTTCATATTGCAATCCCTGATTTTATTAAAGAGGTTGCAGAGGGTAACTTTGCAGGTGCATATGATGTTATTTCTCAGTCAAGCTCACTTCCTGCTGTTTGCGGTCGTGTATGTCCACAGGAAACTCAGTGTGAGTCTAAGTGCGTAAGAGGCATTAAGACTGAGCCTGTAGGTATAGGTAGACTTGAGCGTTTTGTTGCTGACTGGCACAATGCTCAGACAGATGCTGAGGTTAAAAAGCCTGAGTCAAATGGTCATAAGGTTGCTATTGTAGGTTCAGGTCCTGCAGGTCTTACTTGTGCAGGTGACCTTGCAAAGAAGGGCTACGATGTTACAGTATTTGAGGCTCTTCACCTTGCAGGTGGTGTACTTGTTTACGGTATTCCTGAATTCAGACTTCCTAAGTCAATTGTACAGAAAGAAGTTGACACTCTTAAGGCTCTTGGCGTTAAGGTTGAAACAAATATGGTTGTAGGTAGAGTTATCTCTATTGACGAGCTTATGGATGATATGGGCTTTGAGGCTGTATTTATCGGTTCAGGTGCAGGTCTTCCAAGATTTATGAATATTCCTGGTGAAAACCTTTGCGGTGTTTACTCAGCTAACGAATTCCTTACAAGAACAAACCTTATGAAGGCTTACAAGGATGATTCTGCAACACCTATTATGCACGCTAAAAAGGTAGCTGTTGTAGGTGGCGGTAATGTTGCTATGGACGCTGCTCGTTGTGCTAAGCGTTTAGGTGCAGACGAGGTTTACATTGTTTACAGAAGAAGTGAAGATGAGCTTCCTGCTCGTAAGGAAGAAGTTGAACACGCTAAGGAAGAGGGTATTATCTTTAAGCTTCTTAATAACCCTGTTGAGATTATCGGTGACGAAAACGAATTTGTAACAGGTATGAAGTGCGTTAAGATGGAGCTTGGCGAGCCTGATGCAAGCGGCAGACGCAGACCGGTAGTTGTTGACGGCAGCGAGTTTGTTCTCGATGTTGATGCAGTAATTATTTCTATCGGTACATCACCAAACCCACTCATTAAGGCTACAACAAAGGGCCTTGATACTCAGAAGTGGGGTGGCATTATCGCTGACGAAAACGGTCTTACTTCTCGTGAGGGTGTTTACGCAGGCGGTGACGCTGTAACAGGTGCGGCTACTGTAATTCTTGCTATGGGTGCAGGTAAAACAGCAGCTTCTGCTATTGATGAATATATTCAGAGCAAAAACTAATTAAAATTAATAGGGCTATTGCAAACTTGAGTAAAGCTTTGCAATAGCCTTTTTTGCTTTAGAGAAAGATGACACTTTCTCAAAGCAAAATTAAAAGTTCCGGTCCAGCCCTTTACAAAGCCTGGCAGGTCAAGGACTCCGTCCTTGCAGGTTTTAAGGACAGAGTCCTTAAAATTACGAAATTAATTATAAAAATAGTTCTTTGATTATATTCGGGTACAAAAGATTCGAAT
>JAXJSN010000008.1:0-12666 GCA_036310085.1 Ruminococcus sp. | reverse complement strand
GTGCACGCTTAACCCAACGATTGCTGTTTTTTAAATTCATACCAATCGGCTGACCAAAATCTTCAAGACTTATCTGTCCGTTATCAAATTTGTACATCCCTATCATCTCCAAATGCAAGCTTTTTTCTGCTTTTCTTTAAATTTCCTTGCATTTATTATACCATATTTTAGAGCTTTTTGCAGTGTTTATCAGGGATTTGACTTTGTTCAGTGGATATTAATTAATTTTTGCTTATACAGATGATGCATTTAGGTTGAATTCATCCTATTAAGTATGTATAATATAAGTAGGAGGTATTAAAAATGAACATTAATACAAAAACAATGGTATCAATCACAGAAGCTAATCAAAACTTTTCTAAAGTTGCCAGACTTGTAGATGAAAATGGCTCTGCTATAATACTTAAAAATAATGTACCACGATATATTATTCTTGAATTTAGCCAAGCTGAGCAAGAGCAAATAGCCGATGATGAAGATGTTATAGCTATTTCAAAACGCCTCATCTGCAAAAACAAAGAAGCTTACGAGGTACTTGCTAAATGATTAAACTTACTCAAAAACAAATACTTATGTTGCATAGTGAACTTACTTCTGCAACTGGCGGAACCGACGGCGTGCGTGACCTTGGACTTTTGTCATCTGCATTAAATGCTCCATTTCAACAATTCGATAATACAGATCTCTTCCCTACTATACAACAAAAAGCAGCAAGGTTAGGATATGGCTTAATAAAAAATCATCCATTTCTTGATGGTAACAAAAGAATAGGTACGCATACAATGCTTGTATTTCTTGAAATCAATGGCATTTCACTTGAATACACTCAAAAAGAATTATATACTATGGTAATTGACATAGCTTCAGGAAATTTAGATACTGAAGAAATAACTAAATGGATTTTAAATCATCAAATATGATAACAAAACAACCAACGGCAAGTAGAAATTGGAATTGTTCTTGCTGTTGGTTGTTTATTTAATTATTGCTTTATTTTCACAACACATTCTACTATCAGGCGAATTTGCTCTTCATTATCAGATAGTCGATGTATGTTCCAAATCACTAAAAAACTCATAAAAATCCACATATAACTAGTACAGACACTCTTTTTATAGATTTACTTAATTAACATTTGGATAAAGAATATCTCCAACAAAGTCTAATTCAGGGAAGTCGGCAACATACATTTGGATATATGTGACATCATTTATATCTATATTGTTATCTTTGTTAGCATCAGCAATAAGATTACGCAGAGAATCGTATTCAATCAAATCTGCTAAGTACATTTGTAAAAATGTTACATCAAGAACATTTATTTCTCCGTTGCCATCCGCATCGCCTATAATACAATCGTTTACAGTAAAGGTTATGGTCTTTTCTGCATATTCTCCTGCACAATCTGTAGCTGAAATAGTTGCTGAATAAGTGCCTGATTCGGTCGGTATCCACTCAGCGATAATTGTACTTGTCATATACTCCGAGTTAGTCATATCATACTTCATAGGTATTATGGTACTATAACAAACATTATCATCACGCTTGATAGTAAGGTTGTATTCATTATATACCTGATAATAAATACCGATATTCTCAAAGTTTGTTACTGCTGTAAAAGTAATAGGATATGAGTTTACCAATGTATCATTTTGTGCCGTAACTTCAAAAGTTGTAAATTCAAAAGGTATGCTTGTAATTGTTACATAGTTTACATCAGAAATAATTGAGCCTGCACAATCTTTTAGCTTTACAACAACTTCATAATCGCCTGCTTGTGTAAAATAAAATCCTTTTTCAGGTGAATCATAATAGTCTTCTACGGTTACTTCACCTGTTGTGAGGTTAGTAAAAGTATATTCAAACAGATATGGTTCATAACCGCCGCTTGCTTCTGTTTCAAAAAGACCAAATCGACCGACATCAGCGACCTCATTTAAGTCGTTTGTCATTTTCAGTTCAAGTGGCTTACCTACATTTTCTGTAATATAGCAGTTTATTCCTTTTGTGGCGGTAAAACACTTACCGTTATTATTATCTACATCGCCGTTTTCATCAGAAAAATAAAGTGTAGCCTTATCGCTTGTTTCAAGGTCAATTACAAATTTATGTGTATATCCATATTTTTCAAAAGATTCTGTTATAGCTATATCAGTTTTCCACTCTACATCACTTTTATCAATCTTATAACTTATAGATGGTGTATAATACCCACGATAATATACTACCGCGTGATTTAAATTAGATTTATGATGCAAAATATTCTCGCTTTTTCCATCAAGTACAAGAGGATAATGATCGCTTACCTCGTAGATTTTTCCAGCTGGTTCATCAACTATTTTAATATCTTTAACTGTAAGATCAGTCCCATCATCTTTAAAATCTTTAACCTCAATTGTCCATGTATAATCCGTAAAATTTTCAGATGTTAATTCAGGAAATGCACCTTGCAAAGGAAATATTAAAGTAGCATCAGTTGCAAAATTTGAACCATCAAACGCAACTGCCGGACCATAGTTCATATTTGACTCTGTTGATTTCTTATATATCGTACCATCTTTTTCGGCGGTAACTGAAACAATTGCCTGCGTTCTATCTGCTGTATTTAGAGTGTATTTTAAATATACATCAGTATTTGTACCATAAGGTTGAATTTCTAATCTTGTGATTTCAGTAAAAATAGAGCTTCTTTCTTTGTTAGATGGAACTCCTTTAACACAAGACACATCATTAATAGCATCATAAGCAACCCAACAATAACCATCATTACCGTACTCTGTTCCCCAAGAGTTTGCGATTTTAAACGCACCCATTTCACCTTTATCGACCTTAGAGTTTTTGTTAATATCAATCCAGATATTATCATTATAGCCAACCAAAGTCATTCTGTGTCCACCCTCTTGTGTATCCATACTTGTAACAGCAGATTGACCTACATATTTATCGTTTTCCGGAGCCTCGCTGTTAGCAGTTAATTCTGTATGTGTCCAACCATACATCATTGTTGAATAGCTGAGAATTTCTCCGTTGTTCAAAGCGGTTTTAATCAGCTCAAGATCGCTGTCATCGGGGGATGTTATCTGTGTAATGCTTGCTCCGATTTCTTTAAAGAAATGAAAATCCTTTATTCGATAGTTAATGGAGTTTCTCCATATTTCTTCGGTAGGATGGGCATTAAGATACTCTGAGTCATACGGCACCTGACTCATTGGAACACTACCCTGATATTTCATAAAATTAAGAACAAAAGGTGTTTGACATTGCATATCCTCGCCGGCTGTAACAACATTATAGCTCCATTGAGGAGAAAATGTATTTTCAGATGTTGTAGGTATATTCATTGCTTTGTTCATTTCGTAGGTATATTGATAATAAACATTTGCCCAAAACAAACAAGAACCAAGATTACCCTGGTCACCAATTTCAGGAAAATAAATACTTTTGCTGTTATCAACGCTATCAGGCAATACACTTGATTTTTTTATTAGCTTGCTTCTTTTTAGTTTATCGGCATTGCCTGCGATTTGGTTGTATTCACTAACAGAATTAATTGTTGTTACATCGTCAGGTAATTCGCTCTTATCGGTAAGATTGTTACCTGTAGGTCCATAAAAATGAATACCGTTTTTATCTTTAACAGTTTTAAATGATGCACCACTTTTTGTTGTTTCTGAGTTTGTTTCAGCCGCATTTATCGGTAAAGATGGAAACATAGATAGCAACATCGTTGCCGATAATACGGTTGAGCAAATTTTAAGTATTTTGCTGTTCAATTTCAAATCCTCCTAAATTTACATGTACAGTTTTAATTTTGTAAACACACCTAAAAACAATAATATTAAATTTTAACACTACACTATAACAAATTCAATGCCTATTGATTACTAAAGAAATTTTTAGCAATATTTACCAAACTATTAATCCAAATTTAAGATAGGCTAACAAAGAAAAATCATCTCTTAGAGAATATATTCTCCAAAAGACGATTATTAAAAATATTATAACTTGATACGGTTTAGATTTTAAGTTATATTTTATAAGAGAAAAAACTATTTGCTTATGTCAATTTTTACTGTTTTGAATATTTTCTTATATTTATTTAATTTATGGGATGGGATTGATTTTTTAAATTTTTGAGCATTTGTTATCAATTTACGCTTATGAGTAAGACCATAAATAAATCTGTAAACTAAACTAAAGGGATAAAGCACCGGCAATTTATTAAGTAATGGATAACGATTTTTCATAGCAGTAAAACTCAAACCGGTATCAAGCTTTAATTGTTCAAAATTACTGCTATAAAAAATTTTATTATTAATTTTGCTTAGATATAGATTAGTTGAAGCTTTGCCAAAAGTTGTACTTTCAAAAATAAACTCTATTACATCTTTAATATCATCCGCTGCTGTCATTGCCTCAAACAAACACAAATTTATTTTTGTAACAACAGACTCGAAACCATCAATATTAAGTGCTTTTAATTTATTGTTTATATACTCAAAATCAAGATTACCATTTTTCTTAATTAAATAAACATCTAAAAACATTCGCACTCCTGCACCTGACTGTACAAAGTGCTTATAAAGATGGAACAATGAAAAAATATAAAAATCATTATTATTTAATGAGTATCTATTGCCGGAAACTTTTTCTGCATTATTGGCAAGTGACAATAGTATACTTTCTTGATTTACATTAAAGCCATCCATAGCTGTATGAAGCTCCACGGAATATCTCGGCTCTTTTTTATACTGAAATTCTTTATTATCGTATGAAATATCAAAAACAAAGCCTTTTTCATTAAGAACCTTTTCAGCTGTTTCTAAATAATTCATTTGAATATAAATATCAATGTCGTTGGATATACGAACAATATTATCAGGGTAAAACTTTTTATACTCTGTTCCCTTTAATACTATATGTTTTATCCCTGCTTTTGAAAAGCTTTGACTGATATTGTCACTCATCAAATCACATTTTAATTGCTTAAAAGCAGATTTATTTACAATTTTGCAGATTTTTTGGTAGTTGTCTGCTCCAAAAAAAGAAATAAAATCATCTGCATCAACACAAAAATCAAAGAGCGTTATAAGATTATGAAATTTCAAAAAATTAACCCTATCTTCTGCATCAGCTTTAGTTTTGCATTTAACCGGGATATTTATTTTTTGGTTAATTACATCGCCTATTGTTTTGCAAATAATATACCCGTTTTCTATATATTTATTATCCATACTTATCTCCGAAATCTGAGTGACAACTGATAAATTTGCTTTAATATTTTTTTAGTAAAAAAAGAAAAACACCATACTCGTGAATAAATTTTATACCTCGGATTATTTATTGTATACTCTTTGCCGTTTCTTGAAAACTCAGTCATTTTACCGATAAGCTGTTGCTTTTTTACTTGTTCAAGCACAAATTCATTGTCGCCGCAAAAGTAATAAATTTCGCCTTTTATCTTAATTATTCTATGCAAAACCAGTTTACCGTTGGGTCTTTGAAAAAGAGCAACATCATATTTTTTATAATCGTCAGTTTTTACAATATAAACGCTGTCTTTAAGATTACTAAGTAACGGATACATACTGTAGCCATGAACAATCGCACAGTAATATCCACGCGTATTTAATATATCACGGGGACTACTCATAAAGCAAACCTGCTTTTCTGACACTATTTAAAAATTCATCAAGATCAGCTTTTGCAGTAGCCTTATCTACTGCATATTTTTCTACTATCTTATTGATTATTTCATCGTAATTAATTTCATTTTGTAAAAGTTCAAAAACATATGCTGCAGTTGAACTCATAGAAATAAAAACATTATTGTTGTCTGCCTTATCATCACTATCCTCTACAGGCAAAGCAATCCATTTATCGGAAAATTTTCTGATTACAAATTCGGATTTAAGTTTCATAATATCCTCCCAAAAAAACTCTGTGATAACGCATTGTACCACAGAGTTTTTTTATATCATTCAAATAGTCCCCAATCAATAAATGAGTTATCGTGACTAAAATCGTAAGTATCTTCTTGTCCAAAATCATCATTTGGAATATCGCTAAAACCTGACGATGCTGTAATTACATCATCGTTTTCAAGGGCAACGATATCAATTGTGATTTTTTCGTATAATTCTTTCATAAATACTACCCCTTAAATTTTATGGCTTTACTATTTGGTCGTAGTAGCCGCCGGAATCGGTGCTATGAGTAGGCGTAGTTACATTTTCGCCCGGTAATTTGTCGATAATTTCTGCAAGATACTGTTGAATAGTTGTTACATCAAGTATATTTACTTTACCGTCACCATTCACATCAGCAAGTTTTTTGAAGCTTGCGTTTTCCTCTTCAAATCCGGCAAGATAAAACTGTATTTTTGTGGCATCTTTAATTGATACTGAGCCATTTTGATCAACATCGCCCAACTTATATGCTTCTTTTGCAACAGCACATACAGATGAGGTTATTACAATTGCAATAGCAAAAAATACGAATAAAACTTTTTTCATTATATCACCTTATTCCAAATCTGAAAAGTCAATTTCAGCTTCGTATACCTCGTTATTTTCAGTATTTATATTTTCTGAGGTATCTTGCTTTGTATCATCTGTGTTTTCGTTATAGCTATTTTTTGTTTCTTCGATTATCTCTTTGTTATTGTTTATATTACTATCCACATCTGCAGAACCGGTAGTATTGTTATTGGTAACATTACCGGCTTGTGTAGAATAAGCAATCTCGTTATTACTTGATTCTATAGCCGAATTATCATTTTTATTTTCAGCAGAATACTCGGTATTGTTAAATTGAGTGTTTACTGTTGTACCGGTATTATCGCCTTTGTGGTTGCAACCACAAAGGATTGCAACCGCAAAAACAAATATTGTTACTATCAGTAATATTTTTTTCATTATATCAACCATTCATTAAAGATTTAGCTAAATCAAAGCTTACACTACAACCATGATAAGTATTTGTACCAGTATAGTTATTGTAGTGAGTTCTTAGTAATCCGTTAGCGTCAGTATAACGAATATAAGAACGAGCAACAAGCTCTTGTGAGTGAGCCTGTGCGAGTGCTTCGCCCTGTAAATTATTGAATGTTACTACAGCTGTATAGAGTCTATATTTATTCTGTTTGTAGAAATGGTCAGGAACACCTGAACACTTAACATTTTGAACATATTTGTATTCGGTTGAAGTATTCTTGCCATTTACATTAGCACCCTTGTATTGAAGCTGGTAGTCCTCGGTATCACCTGCGTATTTAATTGCAGTTGATGTTTTAGCAAGAACATAACCATACTCTGCACCCGATTTATTATTTAAACTAAGTGCATTAATTTGCGAATAAACATTTTCGCTGAGAACTGTAACAAAACGCAAGCCGGTTTCTTCGGTTCCGTAGTGTGGAAGATTGTCTTCTATAATATCACGAATCTGTACACCCAAAAGGTCATAGCCTAAGTACTTACCGCTTTTATCATAAATTTTAGTGTCTGCTGCATCTTTTTCTACTTCATCTACTAAAATCCAATGAGCGTAAACATCGGTATCCTCAGTATATTTTTCTGACCAATTAATTGGCCTTAAATCATTTTCTTTGTCGAGATACCAACCTTTAAATACATAATTATTGTGAGTTGTATAATCAAACTCAGGAATATCATAGAATGAATTGAGAGAACCATCGGCATTTAGTGAAAAATCATTTTTACCGTTTAATGCCTCACCGTTTTCATAATATGTTCTGAATACATCATAATCTATATCAAGATTATTTGCATGGAAAGTTACTTTAATAGGTTTGTCCCATTTTGCTTTGAGAATTGTATCTTCATGTACAGAAGCGTCAATCTTAGTAACTTTATTACCGTTTTTATCATACCAACCAAGGAAAGTGTAACCCTTACGACTTGGAATGACATTTGAAATATCAGTATTATAACTCCATGTATGAGCTGTATTATAAGTAAGCTCATCATCAATGATCTTAGCATAATCATCCATATTCGTTACATAATCTTCGGATGTCTGAGTAAAGTTAATATCAAAAGTAACTTTATATCTTTTAGGCTCAAGCTCAATGGTTAAAAGCTGAGTTTGATGCTCAGGATCAAGATTTTGCAAAGCACTGTAACGAGCACTTCCATTATAAGATACACGGAAAGGAGCGTCATCTGCAATAAACTCAGATTTTATATCATTTATAGTATAATTCTGTAATTTTACAGCATAATCATAAAGGCTCTGACCGTCAAGTGATGTTATCCATACATCACTTGACGCTTTACCTATAGATGTTTGACTATCTATGTCAGTTTTTTGACCAAACACTTGATCATCTACTATCATACTAGAAATAACAGGCCAATACTGAGGATAATCACCGCTTTGCAAATCATTGTAAAGCACTAAAACATCTGTTGTTGTAGGACGGAACCCTTCTCCGATTTTTGAAGTATACACAGCATAATTCAATTTAAAATAAAGTGGAGCAAATTTCATAAATACATTTACATTTGCTGTCAATGGATCGCCATCTGTAAATTTAGCCTTAAAGGAATCTGCCTGATTTTCATAAAAATAACTGTTTCTATAATCAAACGCTTTATTCATATCAATACTATCAGGCTCATTTTGATATTTTACATCATAGTTAGGATTTTGTATATAAACTCTATACTGTAAGCCGTCATCAGGAATTGCGGTAAAGCGATAATTACCTGTACCAATCGGCTTTTCTACATCAATCATACTCTGATCATTGTACACGATATTTATTTTCTGTGTAGCAATAGTTTCTGAGTATCCTTGTGGAAGGATTTTTTGCAAATAAACAGTAATTGTGTGTGCACGATCAACACTATGAATTATTCGAGGTTCATTTTCATCATTATTAAGATAATAGTAACCTGCAATTGAAACTACACCTTCAACTGTAAGTGGTTCTCTCCATTTAGCTCTAAGAGTTAAATCAGAAAAAATCTCATCGCCACTTGAAACAGTTTTATTTGTCATTTCACCGTTTTCAACAACATACCAGCCATCGAATACATATCCGCCGGCTCTTGTTACTTTGTAATCGTTTAAATTTGGTACTAAAATTTGTTTTGTAATTATCTTATTTTCTGTAACGCCATCAGAAAATTCTCCGAAATTAGGTTGAAATGTAACTGTATGTGTCATTACAGAAACAACAGCTTTCACTTCGCCTATCTGTACATTATTATCAAAATAAGCACCCTTTAAGGTTGTAGCTGTATCATCAGGACTTTCTCCTTCTTCTGATACATTAATTTTAGCGTGATAACGCAAATCATCTGTACAATAATCAGTGTGTTTTTCAGTAATATGATGATCAGAAATTTCTGTTGCATCTTTTGCAGGAAGTATAGTTCCATCAGGCAAAAGATAAGAAATTATCTCAATTCGATACTGATACTTTTCTCCGTCTGCAGTTTTTGTCCATACCGGATAAAAACCTTCACCAACGCCGTTTTCATTAAGAGTTACTGTAATAAACGCATCTTTATGTTGTGTTATAAAATACCAATCTACTTTATCAACATCATCAAATGGGGTATCATACCAAGAAGTAACTTTTACATGGACCGCATCAGGTAACAGATTATCCGGAAGACTTTTTGATTCTTCATCAAGCTCAACAAAAAATTTAAAATCACAGTTACTTGGAGTATATTTTAACTCTGCGTTTATTATTATATCACCATTAGCCGCAATAGTTTTTGTTACACTTTTAAGTTCATACCCTGATTTTGCTATTTCGACAGTATAATCATTAGTCTTTTTAACATCTTCCGCAACAGGCAAAGTTGCAGTATAAGTAGTTTTATTATTTTCGTATTTAGCAGTATATCCGCTAACATCAAACGAACTCTTTCCGTCCCAAACAAGCTCTTTATTAAGCAAATCTTCATAGTTTGAAGATGATGCATATTTAGTCATAAGGTCATAACTGATTTTATGAAGAGAATCACCGTAATTAACACCACCATCATTTGATTGGTGGTCAAGGCTAATGTTTACATAAACATCAACACCCTCTTCCCACTGAGCTGTAAGTACATAAGGTCTTGAAATATTGGCAGTCAATTCATCGCTCGATTTATAAATCTTTCCGTTTGATTCATCTTTCCAACCTATAAAATACCAACCTTCTTTTATAGGTTTTTCATTCCATACATTTACCAAAGAGTTAGTTTCGTGATACTCTTTTTTAAGTTCTGTACTACCATCTTTGTAAGTAACAGAGTTGTAAAAAAGATAACGAATTCTATCTGCATTATTAATTACAAGCAACTGTTCATCTATTTTTGTTGATACATTAGGTTCATAATAAAGCTCATAAGAACCTGAGTCTAAAGTATTTGTATAAACACCAACAGCGTTTTCTACTTTTTTAAGCTCAATAAACTCTGTACCATTTACTTTTTTAACATAAATAGTAGAATATTCACTTACTTCATCAAGATTTACCTTTGTACCTTGTGCTGTATGTGTAGCGGAATTATATGTACCATCAAGGTAAACATTAACAGTACCATTATAAATAGGCTTTGTTGTATCATAAACATATGCATACGCATATTTAGTAGCATTGTTTTTATCTTTGTATTCGCCTCTTACCTCTACCGTATACTTTGTGTTAGGAGTAAGTCCGTCAAAAAGAATAGTTCCGTCATCTTGCTTTACGCCTTCTCTACCATCAATAAAATATCGGCAACGATCATCAAGATTATCTACGAGTGTAAGTGTATAAGCTGTAGTTTCTGTTTTGGGCTTTTTAAATACATAAACAGTTGTTGTAGCTGTAGCAGTTGTATATTCATGGAATTTACAAGAATTCTTTTTAACTGTAAGCTGTACCTGTGCATCTCCTTCATAATTAGTGCTTGTACCTGCAATTTTACCAGTAATAAAGTAATCACCTTTTTTTTCAAGTGAAATATTGCTCTTACCGGAAATAACGGTACCATATGTAACACTGCTTTGAACACAAGTAATATGAACAATAGCAGACTCACCAAGTAAGTCTTTTACATTTCGTCTGTCGCCTTCAAACAAACCTATTGTAAGATTATCAATATCTTTCTTTAGGTTATGATCAATAATTCCGCTATAACTGTATTCGCCGTCTAATAAAGTAACTGTGCCTTTATGAGTATCAGACCCAATCATATTACCGACTTTATCATATACCGTAACTTTAATAGTTCCGTTATACGCATTTGCATCAGAAATGTTCGCACCTATACCGGAAGTATTGGAACCATAAATACTCGCCCAACAAAAACCCTGATCAGTAAAGCTGTCTTTGTAAGCACGATTGCCCATACTAGTACTTGCTGGAATTTTGTTGTTATAAATTTCAATCTCACCGGATGTACCTTGAATATTGTACATATTATGAGAATTGTATACATACAGATATGTACCTAACGAGCTTTCCCATTTGTATACAAGCTCTCTAACATTTCCATCATAGCCTGAAACTCTTGCCTCCAAAAGCTCAGAAGAACGCAAATCTGTCTGCGAACCACGCATAAAACTTACAATCTCAACTGTTGGTGTTGCTTGTGGCGTAGCAGTATCTTCCGAATAAACTGTTAAATTAACGGAGAATACTGAAAACAGCATACACAAAACCAGCAAAAGACTCAACGGCTTTTTAATTTTGCATTTCATTAAATATAACCTCCATCTATATTTTTGTAGCATTGTACATTTATTATGTAAATGCTCAACACTCAATAAACAAAGTAATTTCACAATATAATTGTATTATCAAGCAATATTTTTTCACTTTCACAACAATATATAAATACACTACTTTTATATTTATATTATACCATAAATCAAAAATTTTTTCTACAAATATCATACAGTAATGGAATAAAACTAAATAAATAGATAAATTTAATTTAACAATAAATAACAGCACAGATTTTTATACCTGTGCTGTATAGCTTTACATTATTATTTAAACTATGGTGCCGCCGCCTACAACTACATCTGAGTCATACAGCACCACCGCTTGTCCTTTTGAAATTGCTCTTTGAGGCTTATCAAAAACTATATGCAAAGTATTATCATCAATCTGTTCAACTGTTGCATCTTGCTCAGGTTGATTATATCGAACCCTTGCTTTTATCTTGATAGGCTTCTCGATTCTGTCGCAGGTAATAAGATTAATATTCTTTGCATAAAGCTCTTTTGAAAACAAACTTTCATTCTCACAAAGTATAACCTTGTTTTCATCAAGATTTTTTTCTTTTACATACATAGGATGAGGCAATGCAAGTCCAAGACCCTTCCTCTGCCCTACTGTATATCTTATTATTCCTTTATGAGTACCCAAAACCTTTCCGCTTTCATCTACAAAATCACCACTAGGATACACTTTTCCTGTATATTCCTCAATAAATTTTGCATAATCTCCGTCAGGCACAAAGCATATATCTTGACTGTCGTGCTTTCGAGCATTTATAAAACCCATTTTCTCTGCAATTTCTCTAACCTCATTCTTAGTCATTTTACCAAGAGGAAATAAAGTCTTTGCAAGCTGTTGTTGAGTAAGCGAATACAATACATAGCTTTGGTCTTTTGTAATGTCTGTTGCTTTTTTCAGAATATACC
>JAXJSN010000007.1:0-13594 GCA_036310085.1 Ruminococcus sp. | reverse complement strand
TTGAAAAGTGGCTTGAAAAATATTATATTGTTCGCATAGCTTGGGTATTTGGTAAAAACGGTAATAACTTTATCAAAACTATGCTTAAGCTTGGGAAAACACACGATAAGCTTACTGTAGTAGATGATCAGGTAGGTTCACCAACCTATACGTTTGACTTAGCTAAACTCTTAGTTGATATGGCTGAAACCGACAAGTATGGTCGTTATCACGCTACAAATGAGGGATATTGCAGTTGGTATGAATTTGCTTGTGAAATTTTCAAACAAGCATCAACAGTAAACCCTGAATATAAAAAAGTAAGTGTTGCTCCTGTTGATAGCAGTGCTTATCCTTCAAAAGCAAAGCGTCCTTCAAATAGCAGAATGAATAAGGATAAGCTTGTTGATAACGGATTTAGCAGATTACCTGATTGGCAGGATGCGTTGAGTAGGTATTTAAAGGAAATCGAGGTATAATATGGGACAGATTAAGGTTACTAAATGTGAAATAGAAGGTCTTTGTATTATTGAGCCGGCAGTTCACGGTGACAGTCGTGGATATTTTATGGAAACATATAATCAAAATGATATGCATGAAAACGGTCTTGATATGGTTTTTGTGCAGGATAATCAAAGCATGAGTACAAAAGGTGTTCTCAGAGGCTTGCATTATCAGAAGGAATTTCCGCAAGGAAAGCTTGTAAGAGTTATAAAGGGTTCTGTTTTTGATGTTGCTGTTGACCTAAGAAAAGACAGCAAGACCTTTGGTAAGTGGTTTGGTGTTGAACTTACAGCAGAAAATAAAAAGCAATTTTATATTCCTGAAGGCTTTGCTCACGGATTTCTTGTGCTTAGCGATGAAGCAGAGTTTTGCTATAAGGTGACTGATTTTTATCATCCCGGTGATGAAGGTGGTCTTATGTGGAATGATCCCGCTATTGGTATAGAGTGGCCTCTTGATGGAATAGACGAAATTAAGCTTTCTGATAAGGATAAGCTTAACCCTCCTTTTGGTTCATTTACATTTTAATTTAAGAAATAAGCCAAATAAAGTAAAATGTTATTGATTGGCGTATTATTTGGAATAATTTGATTTGACACATTATCATATATATTATATAATTATATGCATATATTTATTAATTATATTTTAGTTGTTTTTTGTTTTTAAGGGGTATTGGGCGGATGACAAGATTTAATTATCGCAAGCTTGTGCTTGTAATTGCTGACATATTTATTATTGTTGTCAGCGGAATTATTTCAAACTATATTTTAACGCTGTTTGGTTCTTCAATTGTTCTTGCAAGCCGAGAATTATTATACGCTATAGTAATTGACTTTGTATTGACATTATTTGCAATGTTTGTATTTGGTGCGTACACTCGACTTTGGCGATATTTTAATATTAAAGATTATGTAGCCTGTTTAATTGCAATGATAGTCGGATTTATTGGCGGATATGTGGTAGGCACAATATTGGGTATGCCGCAAAATCCTCTATTTATATCAATATATTTTATCATTTCTACTATAGGTGTACTTACATTCAGATTTTTGTTTAAGAAAACTTTTCTTGATCTTACTGAAGTTGGAAAATCTGATGTATATGAAAGACTTATGATTATCGGTGCGGGTAATGCGGGCAGAATGATTCTTACCGAAATTGAGAATTCAAAATATGATGAAAACAGCCCTACAAAAAATGTTTTGCCGATTTGCTTTATTGACGATGACAGAACTAAGATTGGCAGAAAAATTAACGGTGTTCCTGTGTTAGGTTCTTGTCCTGAAATTGAAAAAATATGTGCAGAGCAAAGAATTGACAGTATTATTGTTGCAATTCCGTCATGCGAAGAAGAAGAAAAACGAAAAATACTTGATTATTGCTCGGCTACTGAATGTAAAATTAAAGTAATTCCTTACCTTAGCGAGTTGCTTTTTGATGACAAAAATACTAAGCTTCTTAAACAGGCTAAAGAAATCAAAATTGAAGATTTGCTTGGAAGAAAGCCTATTGAATTTAATAAAGAAGAAATAAGTAATTTTATAAAAGGCAAAGTTTGTATGATTACGGGCGGAGGAGGTTCAATAGGTAGTGAACTTGTTCGTCAAATTGCAAAATATAGCCCTCAACAAATTATTATAGTTGACATTTATGAAAATAATGCTTATGATATACAACAGGAACTTGTATTGGAATATGGCAGTCAGCTTAATTTGGTTACTCTTATTTCATCTGTTCGTGATTACGACAAGATGGATAAGTTGTTTAAAATGTATAAACCAAATATTGTTTTCCATGCAGCGGCACACAAGCATGTTCCGCTTATGGAAACGGTTCCTGAGGAAGCTGTAAAAAATAATATTTTCGGTACATTTAATGTTGCTACTTTGTCTGAGTTTTATAATGTGGATAAATTTGTAATGATTTCAACTGACAAGGCTGTAAATCCTACGAATGTAATGGGTGCTACAAAGCGTGCTTGTGAAATGATTATTCAATATAAAGCACAACATTCAACTCATACTGAGTTTGTAACAACAAGGTTTGGTAATGTGTTAGGCTCTAACGGTTCAGTTATTCCTCTTTTCCGTCGCCAGATAGAAAGTGGTTCTGCTGTAACGGTTACTCATCCTGATATTATCAGATATTTTATGACTATTCCTGAGGCTGTATCTCTTGTTCTTGAGGCAGGTGCTATGGCTAAGGGCGGAGAGATTTTTGTGCTTGATATGGGTGCACCTGTAAAAATTACTACTCTTGCGGAAAATCTTATCAGAATGTATGGTAAGGTGCCTTACAAGGATGTAGAAATTAAATTTACAGGTCTTCGTCCGGGCGAAAAGCTGTTTGAAGAACTTCTTATGGATGAGGAAGGTCTTAAATCTACTGAAAATAAAAAAATATTTATAGGCAATCAGATTGAAATTGATGGGGATGTAATGATATCTAAGCTTCGTGCTTTGCGTAATGCCGCTGAAAATAATGACAGCGACAGAACGGTAGAGTTGTTAAGCGAATTGATTCCTACTTTTAATCATAAGATAAATTAAATCAAGAATGCATAGAAGGAGAATTTTGTATGTGCGGTATTGTTGGTTATGTTGGACCTAAGGATTGTAGTGAAGTGCTTGTTAGTGCACTTTCTAAGCTCGAATACAGAGGCTATGATTCTGCAGGTATAGCTGTATTTGATAACGGTGAGATTAAGACCGTAAAAACAAAAGGTAAGCTTAAAAATCTTGAAGATAAGCTTGTTAATGAAGGTAAGCCGGAAGGTCATATTGGTATTGGACACACTCGTTGGGCTACTCACGGTGAGCCATCAGATGTAAACTCTCATCCGCATAGTGGTGCCAGAGTGACAATTGTACATAATGGTATCATAGAAAACTATATTGAACTTAAAGAGTTTCTCGTTTCAAAGGGCAGAACTTTCCTTAGTGAAACAGACACTGAGGTTGTTGCTCAGCTTTTAGATTATAAATATAACGGTAATCCTCTCGAAACTATTGACAAAGTAATGGCAGAACTTAAGGGTTCTTTTGCACTTGGAATTATGTTTAAGGATTATCCTGACAGAATTTATGCAGTACGCAGAGAGAGTCCGCTTATCGTTGGTGTAGCTGAGGGTGAATGCTTTATCGCATCTGATGTACCTGCTATTCTTAAATATACAAGAGATTATTATCTCCTTAACCATGACGAAATCGCAACTCTTACAGAAGCAGGCGTAACATTTGTTGATGAACACCTCGATCCGCTTGAAAAAGAGTTAAAGACAGCTGATTGGGATATGGAAGCTGCTGAAAAGGGCGGTTATGCTCATTTTATGATTAAAGAAATCCACGAGCAGCCAAATGCTATTCAGACTACAATTATGCCAAGAATTAAGGATGGTCTTCCTTGCTTAGAGGAGTGCGGAATTACACTTGAAAAACTCAGAGAGTTTAAGAGTGTTACAATTGTTGCTTGTGGTACAGCAATGCATGCCGGAATGGTTGGTAAGTATGTAATTGAAGATCTTGCAAGAATTCCTGTAAATGTTGATATTGCGTCTGAGTTCAGATACAGAAATCCTATTATCAACGAAGGCGACCTTGTTATTATTATTTCTCAGTCAGGCGAAACAGCAGATAGTCTTGCTGCTATGCGTCTTGCAAAGCAGAAGGGTGCAACAACTCTTGCAATTGTAAATGCTAAGGGTAGTTCAATTGCTCGTGAAGCTGATATGCTTATTTATACACTTGCAGGTCCTGAAATTTCTGTTGCTTCTACAAAGGCGTATATTACACAGCTTTCTGTTATGTATTTATTTGCGTTTGAACTTGCTCTTGCTAAGGAAACAGTTAGCACTGCAGAGTGTAAAAGACTTGTTTCAGCTCTTATGAAGATGCCAAAGGCTGTTCAGTATGTTATTGATAACTGCGAAGAAAGATGTAAATATGTTGCTACAAAGCTTGTTAATGCTGAAAGCTTACTTTATATAGGCAGAGGTCTTGATTATGCTCTTTCAATGGAAGGCTCATTAAAGCTTAAGGAAGTATCTTATATTCATTCTGAAAGCTATGCTGCAGGTGAGCTTAAGCACGGCACAATTTCACTTATTGATGAAGATATGCCTGTAATTTCTGTTGCTACTCAGACTGATATTATTCCAAAGACTATCAGCAACATTGTTGAGGTTAAGTCAAGAGGTGCAAAAATTATTCTTGTTTGTACAGATGCTTGTGCTCGTGAGCTTAAAGAGGGCGTAGCTGATTATGTGGTTGAAATTCCACATTCAGATGAGCTTCTTATGCCTATTACTGCTGTTGTTCCGTTGCAGATTCTTGCATATTATACAGCGGTACATAGAGGAACTGACCCTGATAAGCCAAGAAACCTTGCTAAATCTGTTACTGTTGAGTAATTTGTATTTTAGGTTATCAGATAAATTCTGTTGGTAAAAATTACTATAAAATTTTTATTGACAAATGGATTTGTTTTTGATATTATGATTATTGAAGACTCAGCTTTTTTGGAAAGTCTGTCAGGGAGAATGCGTCACCGACTGAAAGCGTGTTTGAGATGAGTAGTAAGCTTGGGAACACTTCGTTTTGTTTTTAATTTAATATTAAAAGTGGATGCATTTTTGCATCAATGCGGGTGGCACCGCGGGTTAAATTTGTTTACTCGTCCCGGGAATATAGAAATATATTCCCGGGATTTTTGTTTTTTTGATTAAGTTGATGTTTAATCAAAGCGTTTAGTTTTGTTGTCGGGCAGAGAAGCTTCGGTAATATGGATGCAACATCATATGCTTATTATGTAAATATCAGGAGGTAAATTATTATGTACAGATCATTATTATGTAATGACATTCGTGATAAGCACATCGGTCAAACTGTACAGCTTGCAGGCTGGGTTGATGTAGTGCGTGACCACGGTGGTATTATATTCGTTGACATTCGTGACTACACAGGTGTTACACAGGTAGTTGTTCATAACGAAGAATTACTAAAGGATGTAAACCGTGAAACTGTTATTTCTGTTAGCGGTATCGTTGAGAAGCGTGACCCTGAAACAGTAAATGAAAAGATAGATACAGGTTTAGTTGAATTGGTTGCTGATACTTTACAGGTACTTGGCAAAAGTAAAAATATGTTACCTTTTGATGTTAGAACATCAAGAGCTATTAAAGATGAGTTGCGTTTAAAGTATCGTTATCTTGATCTTCGTAATCCAAAGAATCACAATAATCTTGTAATGCGTTCAAAGATTATTCGTCATCTTAGAAATAAGATGGAGGCTAAGGATTTCCTTGAAATGCAGACTCCAATCCTTACTGCTTCTTCTCCTGAGGGTGCTCGTGACTTCCTTGTTCCGAGCCGTAAGCATCCGGGCAAATTCTATGCTTTGCCACAGGCTCCTCAGCAGTTTAAACAGCTCCTTATGGTATCAGGTTTTGATAAGTATTTCCAAGTTGCTCCTTGCTTTAGAGATGAAGATGCTCGTGCAGACCGTTCTCCGGGTGAGTTCTATCAGCTCGACTTTGAAATGGCTTTTTCTACTCAGGAAGAAGTTCTCGATATTTGTGAAGATATTATTTACGATACATTTACAACATTTTCAGATAAAAAGGTAACTCCAAAGCCATTCCGTCGTATTACTTATGCAGATGCTATGATGACATATGGCTCAGATAAGCCTGATTTAAGAAATCCACTTGTTATCTGTGATTTAACTGCATTTTTTGCTGATGTTGATTTCCCAGCATTTAAGGGCAAGCCTGTAAGAGGTATTGTTGCTGATTGTAAGGGTAAGTCAAAGAAATTCTTTGAAGATTCTTTAAAATATGCTACCTCCGATATGGTAGGTCTTGGCGGCTTAGGTTATATTACTCTTAAGGAAGGCGTTTTTGCAGGTCCTATCGCTAAGTTCTTAAGCGATGAGAAAAAGGCGGAAATTACTTCTCTTACAGGTGTTAAAGAGGGCGAAACACTCTTCTTTATCTGTGATGATAAGAAAAATGACACAGAGAAGAAGGCTGGCTTAATTCGTTCTTGGCTTGCTGCTAAGGAACAGCTTGACCTTATCCGTGACGATGCATTTGAATTCTGCTTTGTTGTAGACTTCCCGATGTATGAAACAGACGAGGAAACAGGCGATACAATCTTTACTCATAACCCATTCTCAATGCCACAGGGCGGTATGGAAGCACTTTTAACAAAAGACCCTAACGAGGTTCTTGCTTATCAGTATGACCTTGTATGTAATGGTATTGAGCTTGCTTCAGGTGCGGTTCGTAACCACGATATTGACATTATGAAAAAGGCATTTGAAATTGCTGGTTATGACGAAGAAGAACTTAAAAATCGTTTTAATGCTTTATATACAGCATTCCAGTATGGTGCTCCTCCTCACGCAGGTATGGCACCTGGTATTGACCGTATGGTAATGCTCCTTACTGATGAAGAAAAAATCCTTGATGTAATTGCATTCCCATTAAACGGTAACGCTCAGGATTTGTTACTTGGTGCACCGAGCAATGTAACAAATCAGCAGCTTGAAGATGTTCATCTTCTTGGAAATGGTAATGTTCTTGCACAGCGTATGGCTACAAGTACAGGAGCGTCAAGTAAACAGTCAGCAGGTAAGCGTTCAACCTTCTCAAATGCTCAACAGCTTAATCAGCTTTCATTGACTGATGAAGAAGAAACTGTAATGCAGGGTATTTTTAGTAAGATGAACGAAAGTGAGCAAAAGCTCAAGGCTTGCGATACTGAAAATGTTAAGGAAATGGTTCATGTTATGGAGATGACAAATGTTCTTCGTGAGGATGTCCGTAATCAGCCGTTTACCAGAGAGAGCCTGCTTGAGGGTGCTCCTGAACGCAGTGACGATAGTTGGCAAGTGCCAAGACTTGTAAAGTGAGGTGTGCAGTATGAAATATTATGCAGTGCAAATGTGCGATAAAGGTAATATTGCAGTTGATGATACTATTCTTGTAAAGAATGTAGAGTCAACCGCAGGTTCACATATGTTAGAGGGCTTTAAGTCTTTGTTTAGTGCAGAGGCTGTAACACGCCTTGAAGATAAGGGATATACAGTATCAGGCAAAGCCAATGTCGGTGAGTTTGGTTTAGACCTTGTAGGTGAGTTTTCTTATTACGCTCCAATGGAAGGTAAGCTTTTAGGTGCATCAGCTGAGCTCGTAGCTCAGGGCGAAGTAAAAGCGGCTTTGGGTGTAGATATGAACGGTGCTACAAGAAGAGCTGCCGCACTTTCAAATGTTGACTTTTTAAAGCCAACTTATGGTACAGTTTCCCGTTATGGTGTTATTTCTTGTGCGGCTTCAGGTGAGCAGATTGGTGTATATGCTCAAAACGCTGAGGATGTTAAGGAAATTATGAGCGTTATCGGCGGTCATGATGATAAGGACGGCACAAGCCTTCCTGCCGAAACTTATGACTATTCAACCGATAAAGAAATTTCAGGCAAAAAAGTTTGTATTGTCAAAGAGCTTTTTGATAAGGCTGATGATGAAACAAAGGCGAAAGTAAATGCATTTGCCGATGCACTTCGTACAAATGGCGTGATAGTTGAAGAAATTTCTTGCGATTTGTTTGAAATTGCAAATACTGCATGGCAGATTTTGATGTCAGCAGAAACTTGCAACAATGTTTCTCGTTATGATGGTGTTAAGTACGGTCATCGTTCAGCTGAATATAGAAATATTGACGAATTATATGTTAATACAAGAACAGAGGGCTTTAACTTCTTGACTAAGGCTGTAATTCTTTATGGTTCAGATGTACTTTCTAAGAATCGTTATAAGGATTGCTATGATAAGTCTTTAAGAGTACGCAGAGTTGTTGCTGAGGGTATTGAGAAGCTTATGCAGAATTACGATGCAATTCTCACTCCTGTTTGCAGTAAGACTGAGTATGAATCATACGATATTCACGAGGCTTTCGGTAAGGTATTTGAAGAAAGCGTTTATACCTCTGTTGCAAATCTTATTGGTATTCCTGCTCTTGTAAGCGGTGGAGTACAGCTTATGGGTAAGCATTTTGATGAAAGTACACTTCTTAGTCTTGCTCACAGCGTTGAAAGGAAGGGTGAATAAATATGAATTATGAACTTGTCATCGGCCTTGAAACTCATGTGGAGTTAAGCACCGAATCAAAAATATTCTGCTCTTGCGGTGGTCATTCAGCCGCAAAAGAGCCTAACGATTGCGTTTGTCCGGCTTGTTGCGGTATGCCGGGTATGCTTCCTGTAATGAATAAGAGAGTAGTAGAGCTTGCAGTTACAGCAGGTCTTATGCTTAATTGTAATATTAATCGTTATACTACATTTGATAAGAAAAACTATTATTATCCTGATTTGCCTTGTGCATATCAGATTACACAGCTTAATCATCCTATTTGTACAGATGGTTGCGTTACACTAAAGACATCTGCAGGTGCTCGTGATATTCACATCAAGCAGATTCATATGGAGGAAGACGCAGGTAAGCTCGTACACGGTGGTAATTCTTCATTTGTTGACTTTAACCGTACAAGTGTACCGCTTATTGAGATTGTTACTCAGCCTGATTTCCGCAGTGCTGAGGAGGTTATTACTTATCTTAATAAGCTTAAATCAATGTTCCGTGCAGGCGGCATCTCTGAGTGTGAAGAGGGTGCAATGCGTTGCGATGTTAATATTTCAGTTCGTCCTGAGGGTAGTACAGAGTTTGGTGTGCGTACTGAGATTAAAAATATGAGCTCATTTGAAGCGATTGAGCGTGCAATTCGTTATGAATCACAGCGTCATATAGATGCTATTGAGTATGAGCTTGAGGAGCTTGTACAGGAAACAAGACGATTTGATGATGTAAGCGGCAAGACCTTTGCTATGCGTAATAAGGAAACTGAGGCTGATTATCGTTATTTCCCAGATGCAAACCTTATGCCAATTATCATTGACGATGAATGGCTTGAGCAGATTAAGGCTAACAAGCCAGTTGCAGTTGATGAAAAAGCAGAGGAGTATCGTGAAGCAGGTATTTCCGAAAAGGAAATTGATATGCTTCTTACAAATCATAAGATTTGTAAGCTTCTTGATGATGTTGTTGCTACAGGTTGTAACGCTAAGGATGCGGCTGTATGGATTCTTACTGACTGTGCAGGTATTCTGCGTAAGGATGGAAAAACTCTTGGCGAGCTTGAAATCACAGCAGAAAAGCTTTCTGCTATTATTAAGATGGTTGACGAGGGTAAGATTAATAGAATTTCAGGTAAAAAGGTACTTATTGCAGTAATCGAAAAAGATGTAGATCCTGTTGTTTATTGTAAGGAAAACAGCTTTGATAAAAAGGTAGATTCTTCTGTTATTGATGGTATTCTTGATAAGGCTATCAATGACAATCCTAAGGCGGTTGAGGATTACAAAAACGGCAAGACCAAGGCTATGCAGGCATTGTTTGGTGCTTGTATGCGTGAGCTTAAGGGTGCAGGCGACCCTGCGGTTATTAAGGAGCTTTTGGAGAAAAAGTTAAAGGCTCTTTGCTAAATATAATAACGGAAAAAATAAAGGGAACAAGTGGTGTGTTATCACTTGTTCCCTTGTTTATATATATAGAAAATGTCGAGTTAAAAACACTTAAAAGTTTAGTTTAGATCCCAAAAACTAAAATTCCGTACATTTTAAATTATTATATATTGTTTTCAATCTTCATAATGAGATACTCGTCAATCCTCTGATTTGGACATTTAACTCTTACTGTATCGCTCTCAATTTTACCTAAAATCGCTTTCCCTATGGGCGAGTTGCTACTTATAGGAACAACACCGATAGGAACATCGACTTTATCAATAGGATTTAATAAATCAACCTTTGCACCATAATAAGAACCGCCCATACCTCTATACTTAGATTCTACTTTTGTAGGAGCAATTTGTACTATAAACTCTGCTTTGGTGTGAGTATTTAGCAAAGTAACTTTGCTACCTATCCTTATAGACATCGGATTTTCTGAAAATAGAGTTTTTCCAATCGCCTCAATAGGGCGGTCATATTTATTTCCTTTGTAACATACGACTATTCTATTGTGATTTTTGGGGTTAGGATAAACTGAAACTACTTCGCCATTCTTGCAGTAATATTTTTTCATAATAAAAACCAACTATTTGTACATTATTATCTCTTATATATTAAATTATATCACTGCAATAGCGTTTGTCAAAGTTTTTTTACTAAAAAAGCATATGAGAATATGCTTTTATGCTTGAGTTTAAATTTATGGCAAAAGATTATATGTTTTAAGATGGAGTAAGCAACATTAAAAAATGGTGTCTTAATTATACTCGGGTACACAAAGATTTTGATATATGATGTTATCTACTCCAAATGGATGCAATATCATGTTGCTAAAATTCCGTTATTAACGGAATTTTAGTAATTTATGAGAAGTTAAAGGGCGTTGCCCTTTAAAATCCTACAAGGGTTTTCAACCCTTGACCCGATAAACTTTTGAAAAAGTTTAATCAAAACTTTTAGTTTTTTTTGATCCAACATAAAAGCTAATCTTTATCAAAATTTTTAATTTTCCTTATGGCATAAAAGTTAAATTGAACTAATAAAAAAACAGTAAAATTAAGTAAAAAAGTCAATTATTTGTTTTGCTATGACAAAAAATGAGGATTTGTATATTTTGCGATAAAGGCGGTATAGAATAAATGCAAAGTTGATTAATTTTGCTATTGTAGAATTTTGTTGTATAGTTTAATGTAAATTTCACTGAAATACTTCTTAATTAGAATTAAGATAAATTGTAACAATAAAATTAAGTGTACAACATAAATAACGATAGTGAAATTACATAAAATTCCAATCTGCATTTTGGTAATAACATACAGTGGTCAAAATATGTAAAAAAACGAGATAGAAAAATAACTTGATTATATGTTGTTTTTACGAAAAGATAAAATTGTCAAATTTTGTCTTGCTTTTTTTACTGTAAAATAGTAAACTCTTACTTGCAAAATATAAGATTAAAAAATCTTGGAGGTAAAAGCATTATGGTTAGAAATCACGCAAGAAGATTTTTAGCAGCTGTGTTGGCTGTAATGACATTGTGCTCAATGTTTACTTTTACAGCAAATGCGGCATCAAATCTCGCAGTAATCTATTACAAGGGTTACACAAGTCCGTATATCCATTATCAAACATCAAACGGTTTATGGACAACTGCACCGGGTTTAAAAATGGAAAAGAACAACGAAGCTGAGGGCTATACTCACAAGTATACAATCGACCTTGGCAGTAAGACAAGCACAAAACTTTGTTTTAACAATGGTAATGGTACATGGGACAACAATGGTGGTAAGGACCATACAGCTGTTGCAGGTAACAACTACTATGTTACAAGCGGTACATTTGTTTCAGCTCTCAAGGCTGATGTTACTGCAGATAAGACAGTAGCTAATACAAATGAAACAATTAATTTTACAACCACAGCAAGTGGCGGTTATACTACTTATCAGTATAAATATGCTTTTACTAACCTTGATACAAAGGAAGTTTCTGAAACATCATATTCAGACAGCAAGACATATTCAAAATCTTTTACAGTAGCAGGTAGCTATCAGGCTAAGGTTTCTGTAAAGGATTACTCAGGTAAGGTTGTAACAGATACAGTGAACTTTACTGTTGAAAGCAAAGAATTTAAAGTAACAAGTTTTGAAGTTACACCTGTAAAGAATGTAGGTCTTTACGAGTTTGCTAATATGAAAGTAAGTTCTACAGGCGGTTCAGGTCAGTACTTCTACAAGTACACATACAGCATCTATGGTCAGGAGCATATAATCTATGATTACTCACAGGCTTCACAGGCTTCTTACCAGTTTGCAAATATGGGTACATATACAATCAATGTTTATGTTAAAGACGGCATTGGTGCCACACCTGTTAAGCTTTCACAGCAGTTTGTAGTTAATCAGACATATGTATTTGAGCTTAATACTGATAAAGATAACGCATATGTTGGAGAAACAGTAAAGATTATTCCAACAATGTACAACGAAGCTTCTGTAATTAAAGCTGAACACTATTTTTACACAGTAACAGATGAGGCTGGTGTTACACAGACAGTAACTACTAACTCAGATAAAACAGGTAGCTGGACTCCTACTAAAGCAGGTACATATAAAGTAAGACTCGATGTAAAATATGTAGGCAAAACAATCGCTTCCAATACAATGGATGTTACAGTTGAAAAAAAGCCGGCAAACTTAACTACAATTTACTACAAGGGTTATTCAACTCCTTATATTCACTATAAAGTATCAGGTCAGAGCTGGACAGCAGTTCCTGGTGTTAAGATGGATGCTTCAAGCGAAGTAAGTGGTTATACACACAAGTACACAATCGACCTTGGTACAGCTACATATGTAACAGTTTGCTTTAACAATGGTAACGGTTCATGGGATAGCAACAATGGTTCAAACTATAAGTTTAACGCAGGTACATATACATACTCAGGCAGCGTAATTACACCAATTAATCCTGTTAAGCCACAGCTTTCAATTAAGTCATTTGATATAACACCTGCAAATGGCGTTATCAATGAAAATGAGTCAGTAAAGATGAATCTTACAATGACAGATTCTAATGCTACATATATGGCTCAGTTTGCTTACAGAGATGCTAACGGCAAAGAAACAGTAATCTATGATTATGCTTATGCAAGTGGTTGTACAAAGCAGTTTACACAGGCAGGTACATACACACTTATCGCAAGAGTAAAGGAAAACCCATATTCAACAGAAATTCTCACAGCAGAAAAGACTGTAACAGTAAAGGCTCTTCCTAAGTTTGCTATCAAATCATTTACTATTAACCCTGCTGACGGTAAGGTAAATGTTATGGATTCTGTAAAGATGAATCTTGAAATGGAAGATTCTTCAAAATCATACCTTGTACAGTTTGTATGTATTGATGAAAAAGGTAACGAAACAGTAATTTACGATTATGCTTATGCAAATGCTTGTACAAAGCAGTTTACACAGGTCGGTACATACACACTTATGGTTAGAGTAAAGGAAAATCCATACTCAACAAATATTCTTACAGCTTCTAAGAC
>JAXJSN010000006.1:0-4009 GCA_036310085.1 Ruminococcus sp. | reverse complement strand
GCACAGCTTATTATGGGAGTGATTACAATTGTTTTAACAATTGTACTTATTATTATCTTTGCGGCAAGTATGGCAATGAGTAGTTCTAGTAGTACCTATTATTAAAGCTTAAGATTTTTTTGGCGGTAGCTTGTGCTACCGCCTTTTTATGTATAATACTCGATTTTAATGTTAATGTAATGTTTTTCGTGTACTGATGTAATAATTATGAGGTATATTATTATCTGTCGATAGACAAAGTTCTGAAAAGAGGGATTGCATTGTTTATTTACTAATAAATTATTATATCTGTACAATCAAATAAGGTATTGACATTCTTTGTTCTTTTATTATACTAATATTAGTTGTTGGATTTGTGAGTGTTGTTTGTAAACATTTTTATTTAATAAATTAAAATTAAGGAAACAATCAGGAGATTATAAAATGAATATTATAAAATATTTTGAAAGCGATAATAAGCAAATGCTTATTGAAAAACTTGAAACTGTTGACTGGGGTGCGGCTAAATTTTTAGTGTCACTTTTAAAGGAAGACAGATTTTTTGAAATGCTCGGCGGCGAGGGCGAGCTGTTTTTTATGCTCGACGGCAATAAGCTTGTGTCTTTTCTGACTCTTACAAAGCAAGATGTGGTTAGAGATGAAAGTATGTACCCTTGGATTGGCTTTGTTTATACAATGCCTGAATACAGAGGTAACAGATATTCGGAAAAGCTTATAAACTATGCCGAAGATATAGCAAAAGAAAAAGGCTTTGATAAAGTCTTTATTGCAACAGACCATATTGGTCTTTACGAAAAGTATGGTTATGATTATCTTGAAAACCGCATAGGTTATTGGGGTGATGATAACAGAGTGCTTTTGAAAAATTTAAACAATGAGGAAAAAGTTATGAATATTAAAACAGATAGACTTATGATTACTGAATTTACACTTGATATGGCAGAAGCTGTACATATCAACTCACTTGATGAGGATAACAGAAAGTTTAATCCTGACGAAGTGTTTGAAACAATTGACGATGC
The DNA here is from genome assembly GCA_036310085.1 of Ruminococcus sp. GTDB lineage: Bacteria > Bacillota > Clostridia > Oscillospirales > Acutalibacteraceae > Ruminococcoides. Next base: position 2,987 of record JAXJSN010000006.1, on the reverse strand, counting down.
AAAAGGCACTGTTGAATTTCTTATGAGCGTATACGAAAACGGCGATGGTCCTTTGGTATATCCTGTTTTATTGCTTGATGGTACAAATATCGGATATGTTCAGGCTGTGCCATTAGATGATAACAACTGGGAAATCGGCTATCACATCGCAAAAGCTTATACAGGCAAGGGTTATGCGACAGAAGCTGTAAAAGCATTTTTACCTGTGATTATGAAAAAGCTTAATATTAGCGATATGCTTGGTATCTGCGTTGCTGAAAATGTAGCTTCAATAAAAGTTTTGGAGAACGCAGGCTTTACAAAAGAGTTTGAGGGTATCGGCTTATATCAAGACGAAGAAAGAGAAATCGTAAAGTATAATTTTAAGCTTGCTTAACCTTAAAATGTCCTATAGTAACAAAAATCCGAGATTCACTATAAGCGTGAATCTCGGATAATTTTTTGCTATGTACATTTCAGGTAATTATAATACCAGTGCTTTTTTCTTACCTTTTTTATTTTTGGGATATTCTTTGATACTTATAACATATTCCAAATTAACAATTTCAGCATCACCATTATTTTCAATCAAAACAGCATTTTCGCTTACCTCTTTAATAAATCCTGTAAAATATCCGCCATTGAATGTACGAACAATACATTCCTTATCTAAAAATCTTTTTGAAAGCTCAACCATTTCTCTTTTTTCCTCCTGATTTCTTTTTTTGAGTATCTTCTTTTTGAGTACTTCGTTTCTGTTAGAAAGTGTCAGCAATAAAATTATTATTGCTATACTAATCATATATAAAGTAGTATCCAATACACCACCTCCGTATAACTTTACTTTTTATTATGTTTTTTGGTTTCGTCCTTACTGTCTGCAAATAAAACAACACCATTACAAACTAAAAACATAATCCACATACTTGCCTCAAATTCTGATGTATCGTTTATTATACCAAATAAAGAAAGCACCGTGCTTGTTATCAGGCATATAATGCTGAGTATAACTCCTGCTTTTCCGATTACTCGTACAACCATTGAGGCTGTTATATTATATTTTTTCATCTTAAATATTCATCCTTAACAAATCATTATCAATCAAAAAACATACTAATCAAGCCACATTATAAAAGCTGTTTTGTCTGTACAGTTGTAGCCTGCACTGCTGTAAAAATTCAAAGTTTTTTCTTCTTTAGAACCAGTAAGCAACATCATTTTATAGCAATTTTCTTTTTGGGCTATCTCCTTTGCGTAACTTAGGCAATCGGTAGCATAACCTTTTCCACGATATGATGAATGTGTAACAACATTTTCGACAAAAGCGTATGGTCTTACACCTCTGGTTAAATTAGGTATAACCACGCAAACGCAAGAGGAAACTATTTTTCCTCCAACCTCTTTAACAATAATATGATGATTTTTATCTTCAATTATTGTATCCCACACACTTTTTAAATGTGTTGTAAATTCCGGAATTTCCTTTTCGTGCAAATGCAAATATAACTCTAACAGCTCTGCAAGCTCATTTTTATGTATTTCTCTGACCATAGTAACTACTCCCGTCTTAGTTTTTTAACCGATATACCTTTACAAAAACACTTTAAATCTAAACAGCACTTCATTTTCTTGAAACCGAAAGAAGATGCCCCGACAAACCGATAATTTCCTCACAGGTATCTAACAGCCTTACTGTATTCATAAGAGCATTTTTTGAAGCCTCGTTTTCCCACAGCTTTTCAATATCCTTGGCAAGCCATGCACCTCCCATCATTGAGTGAATAGTCGATTCCTCAAAACCACCGGCACAAAGCTCCTCTCTCAAAGCCTTTGCCGTATGCAGATAGGCACTGCCTATGCCGCTGTAAATTTTATTATCGGGATTAATGTGGTGTCCGTCTTTAATTTCACGCTCCACCATTCTTATAAAATTAGGGTCTTCAAGCGTTTTATTGGGATTTTCACCCAACGGGTCATACACCGTAATATTATAAAGCAATACCGAAAACGGAGTAAGTGCCGCAGTAAAAAGAACTCCGCCGTCCTTTAAAAGTCTGCGACTTTCCTCAATTGCAGAAATTCGCTCGTTATAATCGGTAATATGATACAAAGGACCCATCAAAAGCACAGCATCTGCACTTTTACTTTCTCTCGGAACAGACAAAGCATCGCAAACCTCGGCAGAATTAAGCTTACAGTTTGGATACATCTTGCCAAGCTCTTTGCTCATTTCTATGTTCTTAGGAAACAAATCAAATAAATGCACCTCATAACCTAAGGAAGTAAGCCACCAAGAATACTCGCCGTATGCACCGCCGATGTCGTAAATAACCGCAGGGGCTTTGGGTAACTTTTCAAGCAAAATTTCCTTGGTTCTCTCAAACTCAATAAGACCTATACCTGTTCTCAATCTGTTATGTTCAAAACCTGACTCGTAATATGTCAGAGCAGAATTGTCTACGGATGTTGATTTTTTCATAATAAAATTCTCCTTTAGTAAAAATAATTTGTTGGTCTATTTCTTCATTATTCTTTTGTTGGTGAACGGACTGTTCCGACATATTAACACCTCCACGAGTACATTTTATACAAATAATTAAAGCGGTCAAAGGCACGAGCCCTTGACCGCTGCTTGTAGTTTAAAATTACAAACACAACAAAGTTAGCCCGCCGCCAAATTGTGACTCGGACTGCTGCTGATTCATTTTTGCAAAGCAAGTGTAAATCATAGCTGTTGTGCTCCTTCTGAAAAATTTTCCTCATTATATCACGCAAATATTTTATTGTCAAGTATTTTAGTTCGTGTAGATAGTACCTTATTAAATAAAATTTCTTTGCCCGATCGTAAAATAAGCCTCCTTTACCAAAGGAGGTGGCTCGGCTTGCCGTGACGGAGGATTGCAATGGCAGTGCGTGGTATTTTCATTATCTAAGGTAAGTATTAAAATATTTACTTTTCTACCCTACTCCACCATCTGCTATCTTTTTTTCAATCCTCAGTCAGCTTC
>JAXJSN010000005.1:0-17646 GCA_036310085.1 Ruminococcus sp. | reverse complement strand
AATTGAAATTTATAACAATTATCTAAATTACTACAAGTAGATTTGTAGTAATCAGACAAAGAATTTCAATCCTAATGTTATGCGTCTGCCATTGTTTTTTAGAAGATACAAATGAAAAAAGCCCGATAAAATCGAGCTTTTAGTGGTGCACCCGACAGGAATTGAACCTGCACTTCCGTTAAGAAATATGGACCTGAACCATACGCGTCTGCCAGTTCCGCCACGAGTGCGTATTTAATTTTCACTCTTAATATTTTTACACGGCAAAGAGCAAACCGAGGTGGAGCATATCGCTTAACCCACAATCTTGCAGGATATAGACCCTGAAATGAATTTGCACCGAGGTGGTGTGACCTGAACCATACGCGTCTGCCAATTCCGCCATATCCGCATATTTTATTTTAAATAATACTTAAACAATAAATATTACTAATTTATTATATCAAATAAATTTAGCTGTGTCAATCGGTGAAACCAATTTTTGTATATTTGGTTTCACCGATAATTACTATAATATAGTTACTTGTGATTAGGTGTTCTCAGTTTAAAACCATCATATTCACCTAAATCGCAAAGCTGAATTTCGTGACAACCTAATCGAGTGCTGATAGGGGCAAGCTCCATATAATCGCCATAAAGGAAGGTTAAATATTTATCGTATTCTTTTGGTACAGGTAGCTTGTAACCTTCAAAGTCTACATAAATAACTTCGTTTAGATATTCTATCGGAAAACTGCCGTTATAAATATTTCTGCCCATTCCGTCGTAAAGATATTTTGCATTGCTTTTATTTTTGAAAAACGCAAGCGTTTTTTTTTCAAGCCACATACTAAAGTTAAGAGGAAAGATATTTTTACAGAAATTTGTAAATATCGATTGTAATTTACTTCCGTTTTCTACCTTTCGGTTGTTCCACTTATTAAATACAAGGGCTCTTGTAAAGAGTGTTGCCGCAAGATGAAGCTTTTGCCCAAACTTAGAATTTGCGGTTTTGTCGTGGCAGAATATATCAAACGCTAATCCGTTGTGCATTGCTTTATGAGTCTTTGCAAAACAGGTTGCAAATGTTGTGTTGTTAAGCCTGAATTTAGCAAATTCATAAAAGCAGTTTTTGTCAGTATCGTTAGTCTGAAATGTCATAGTTGACGGCATTTCGGACGGTGCTATTGCACAGAATTTGTCGTAATCTTCTCTAAGCATCATAATATCGGCATCGTCATCCCAAGGTATAAATCCGTGATGTCGTATTGCTCCGAGTAAAGTACCGCCACCGAGAAAATATTTAATATTATGTTTTTTGCATATGCGGTCAACCTCAAGAAGATATGCCAGAAGTATCTGCTGAATTGAGCTTAGTCTGCCATCGTGAGTATGGGGGAGACTCATACCATTTCTTGAAGTCATTCTTGACATTATACATAATTCAAGTGCAGTTTCAAGGCTTATTTGAGGGGAACAACCGTAAGTATCAATTTTATTAGCGTTTATTGCACAGCCTGTAAGCTCAGTATTGTCTGATAAGGTAATTTGCGGTACATCATCGTAAATATCATTGATTATGGCTGAAATCATACCGGTTGTTACAGTGGAGTTTTTGCCTGTTACATTATATATTGTGTTTGTGTCGAGTGTTGTGAGTGAATAAACAATTGCTCTGAATACATCAGTTATATATACAAAGGAATACTTGTTTTTGGTATTAACAAGTTTGCAATGCTTTTTATTTGCAACGGATTGAAAAACTTCATCAAGCTCAGTTGTCAGTTTAGTTGAAGCCGCAAGTACAATGCCGGTTCGTAGCGTTGTTAAATCAAAATTATTTTTATGCTTTGCACAATTCCAATAACATTCTATTGAACGCAAAAGTTGAGTATCAAAATCAAGTGAATCTGTAATTTGTGTAGAAGCATACTCGTTTTCGGAGTAAATTCTGTGGGGCTCTGCTTTACCGTAAATTCTGCTGTCACTAAATATGACAGTTTTGGCGTTAGTATTTATAGCGATTTTTGAAAGAGCGTCTACAGCATTGATTTCTTCAACAAAAATTTGATTTTGCTGATTTGTTTTTTCTGAACAAAGCCCGAAAGATATAATATAGTCAGCTTTTTTTATTTTAGATAAAGAAGCAAAATTTATAAATGAAAAGCTATCTTCTTGCAAAACCTTTGGCAGATAGTCTTTTGTACAATTTTCAAAGCTGCCTGTAAGGATAATTTTAGCGTTAAGATTTATAGTTTCATTTAAATAGGAAAGGGCATAGCAAAAACAACGGGCAAGCTCGTGTCCGTAAACTACAAATGTTTTATTTTTAAGTATATTTAATTTTTCCTTTTCAACAGTCGGCATTGCCGCCCAATCGCATTGAAATTCATCTAATAATTCTTTTATTTGCATAGCTTAATCCTTTTCTTATATCAGCGTTTCGTCGTATTGATTTTTAATGCAATAAAACCGCTTTCGTCTGTAACGAAAACGGTCTTTGCTAAGTATACGCTGGTTTTGTAAGTTACTTAAAATTTAATCATAGATTAGTTAAAAGCTTATTTTTTAACTGTTTTTTTCTTTTTTGAGTCTTCATAAACCTTAAGTGTTTCTTCTGTTGGACCATCAAAAATTACAGTACCTTTTTTAAGGAAAATTGCTCGTGGACACATTTCCTGAACTGAATTAGGGTTATGGCTTACATAAAGAACAGTTGTACCATTCTTAATTATTTCTGAAATTTTGTTTTTACATTTTTTCTTAAATGTTGCATCACCAACAGAAAGTGCCTCGTCTACAACAAGAACATCAGGCTCAATATTTACATTTATAGCAAATCCAAGACGCATTTTCATACCGCTTGAATATGTTCTTACAGGTTGGTCAATGTAGTCGCCAAGCTCTGCAAAATCAATTATTTTTTCTTCAATAGTCTTAATATATTCATCGCTAAGACCTAATATATATCCCTTTAGATAAATATTTTCTCTGCCTGTCATTTCAGCAGAAAATCCGGCTGTAAGCTCAAGCAGTGCGGCAACCTTTCCGTCAACAATTACTTCACCCTCATCAGGAAAAGCAACACCTGTAATCATTTTAAGTAAGGTGGATTTTCCGGCACCATTGTCGCCAACAATACCAACAGCTTCGCCACGACTTATTGTAAGAGAAACATTATTGAGTGCTTTGTTTGTTTTAGGATTCTTAGGCTTGAAGAACAGTGCCTTGAAGCGTGCCTGATCATTTTTATACAGAATATAAGTTTTGCTTACATTTTTAAAGGTAATAATCGGTTCAGCCATATTAATTACCTCCAATCAAAGTACATCAGGAAGCTTTTTCCTGAGTCTGTTATAATTAAAAATACCAAGTGCGAATACTGCGGCAAATTCTACAGCAAAAATAATTAATTCTGTAGTATTGCTAAAGAACGGACGATTATAAAGGAAGCAATTGCGATAACCATTTACAAAAAAGTTTATAGGATTGCAAAGCATCACAATATTTAATGCTCCTTCAAATTTGTATGAATCATACATAATACCTGACAGCCAGAATACACCTGACATTACAGATACGATAAGACTTTCAAAATCCTTACTAAAGGCTGACATTGGAGATGTTGACCACGAAAGGGCAACAAAGAATATAAACATTAACGGACAGTAGACGAAAAACTGAAGATTATACCAACTTACGCCAACTGAAAAAATAACATATGTATACATTACTGCCATCAAAATCAGATGTACAAACAGTCTTGAAAGTGCAGTATAGGTAAGTATAGTCGAAACAGGAAATTTTACCTTTGTAATAAATTGTCGATTAGCTCGTAGTGTTTTAGCACCCTGCACTATACTGTCTTGTATAAAAAACCAAGGGATAATACCAACAAACATAAAGGTGAAAAAGTCTACGGAAAATGGGTCAGGACCGCCAAGATTAATATCAATATTTTTTAAGGTTCTGATACCGCACGAAAATGCAAACCAATATACAAAAATTGTAAAAGCAGGTTTTACTACAGCCCACAAAGGACCAATAGCAGAGCCTTTATAGGTTTTTATAAGCTCATTTTTGGCAAGAAGAAATATTTGTTTGCCAAAGCCTTTATGCTCTTTAAAAATTGTAAACAATATATAACATCCTATCTTTTTGTATTTTGCTAATTAAGCAACAAATCGAATTTGGTTTTAATTTATAGTATTCAACAGTTTATATTATAGCCTATTTTTAGGATTTGTCAATGTAAATGCAGATAGAATCTTGCATATTAGGCTTTTATGCCCAAGATTTTTTAATATAAAAAGAAATGTGTTGCTGTAATGATTTTCGGCAACACATTTCAGGTTTTAGTATTTGTAAAAAACAAAAGTTTTTAAATGATATAAAATAACATTCCAAAGCATATTGAAATTACGGAAGCTACAACTACATCGCTGATATAGTGAACTCCTGCAAGAACTCTTGATAACGCTATAAGACAACTTACAATCAACATCACAATACCAATATAGATATTTACATACAATGCAGTCATCGAAATTATAAATGCACTTGCGGTATGTCTGCTGGGCATACTTTCGCCGACTGAAGTTTTGCTAAAAAGCGATTCTGTTTTGTGCTTTTCATAGGGGCGTTGTCTGTTAATAACTTTCCTTAAAACTGTAATAATAATTAACACCATAGCAGGAATACAGATAACCTTAATTAAGCTTTCAAATTGCCATATAAAAGTATATAAAACAAGCAGGCAGTAAAAAGCTACAACACAAATAGGTAAAAGCTTATAAATTATTTTAAGAATATTATATTGTAATTTATTTTTTTTAAAATGATTAAGTATTTTAATGTATGTTGCCTTTTTAATTTTAAACATTCCTAACTTTATAATATTTTGTCTGTTATAATTTTATCATATAACTTAAATGATTTCAATATTATACTTTTCAAACCAATAATCAAGCTCAATTATATATGCAAGAATCTGCGGTGCCTGCATTAGTTGACCATACCAAGGTGAAGATATTTTATCAGGATACAATATAATATTTTCAATTCCATTTTTATCAAGGATTTCTGTAAGTGCAGTTTTCTTTTGCAAAATTTCACGCACACGCTTTGTACATTCATTAAAATAGGCAGGATTATGAGTTTTTGGATAAGGACTCTTTTTTCGCCAACAAATTTCTCTCGGTAAAATTTCTTCAAATGCTTTTCTTATAATGCCTTTTTCTCTGCCGTTGTAAGCTTTTAAATTCCATGGCATATTATACGCATATTCAACTAATCTATAGTCGCAAAATGGAACACGAACCTCTAAACCGTTATACATAGAACATCTGTCTTTTCGCTCAAGTAAGCATTGCATAAACCAGTAAAAATTCAGATAAAACATTTCTCTCATACGAGCGTCTGTTTTTGAATCTGTTTTTAATTTAGGAGCAAGCTTAATTGTATCAAGGTATCGCTGACGAACATATTCTTCGCCGTTTTTAAGAACTCCTTTTTTTAGTATACTTCTGCGTATATCCTGACTTTTTGACCACGGAAAACCTTCCTCAAAAAGAATTTTATGATTATGATACCAAGGATATCCGCCAAATAATTCATCGGCACATTCACCTGAAAGTGCTACTGTGAAATTTTCTTTGATTTCCTTGCAAAACAAAAGAAGTGAGGAATCAACATCTACATATCCCGGCAAATCTCTTGCGTTTACACTATCATAGAGTGCATCGGCAAGTAAATCGTTTTCAATAATGATTTCTCGGTGTCGGCTGTCTGAATTTTTAGCCATTAATGAAATATATTCAAAGTCGGCGTTAGGCTGAAATGTGCTTTTCTTGAAATACTTCTGATTGTCACGATACTCCACCGAATAAGTATTAATTTTACCGAGCTTATTCTCCTTGTAATAAGCAGATGCGGTTTTTGCTATAATACTGCTGTCAAGACCGCCTGAAAGGAAAAAGCATAGAGGAACATCACTTACAAGCTGTCTGTTAATTGCATCGGTAATCAGATAACGAGTTTTTTCGATTGTATCGCTTTCGCTGTCGGTATGTTCCTTTGCTTCAATTTTAAAATAAGTCGATCTTTCAAGCTTGTTGTTTTTATAAAAAGCACATTCGCCAGGGTTTAATTCGTGAATACCTTTGAATACACCGCAAGACGGAGTGCGTGCAGGTCCTAGAAAAAATATTTCGTTTAGCCCTTGTTCATCAATTTGCGGTTTTACTAATGAGCTTGCCAGTAAGGCTTTTATTTCTGAAGCAAAAATAATACCTGAGTTGTATTCATAATAAAATAATGGCTTTACTCCGATTCTGTCTCTGCACAAAAATACAGAATTATCCTTTGAATTAAAAATTGCAAAGGCAAAAATTCCGTTAAGCTTTTCAGCACATTGTTTGCCGTATTTTATAAATGTTTTTAGCACAACCTCGGTATCGCTATGCCCTCTAAAGTAGAAGCCGTCAGCTAACAGTTCCTCACGCAAGGATGAAGTATTGTAAAGCTCGCCGTTATAAACTATAACATAAATTGTACCATTATAATTTACAGACATAGGTTGCTTACCATTTTCTCGGTCAATTACGACAAGTCTTCTGTGAATTAATGCAGTTCCTTTATTTATATAAATTCCGTTTTCATCAGGACCTCTGCGGACAAGTGTCTGAGACATTTTGTTTAGTACATTTATTTTGTCGCTCATATTGATATTGCTGTCAAGCCATCCTGCTATTCCACACATATAATTACCTCCGTTTTATTTGTTTGAAATCTTTTATAGAATATAAAAAGCATATTGCAACTGCAATAAGTGCAATTACCGAAATAAAATTATTTGAGTATGTTTTGACGCTCTCAACTGATGAAGTAGAAAATACTGCTTTGCTTTGAGGGAACAAAACAATTAATATGTGAGTTAGTAGTGCAGTAATACCACCCTGCAAAATTCTTACTGAAAAAAATAATGCTTTATTTATTTTTATTTCTGTAAGCAGCGAATAAATCTGAAAATGTACGCAAAGCCCACCGAATCCTATTGCAAATGCTACCGCCTCTATAGTGCCGTTGTTTGATAGAGCTTCGCAAGCTGTACATACCTCAAGTAAACAAAGTATACTGTTTTTAATTATACCCTCATTCATAACCGAGTTAATTATCCCTGTAAATGCAGAAAATAAAACGACAAAAGTGCATATGTTAAATATGCCTCTTGAGCTGTCAACGGCAGATTTTACAATTAATGTACTTAAATCTGAATGTTTGCTTTTGATATAATTATTTTTTGGTTGTAAATTCTCTTTTTTGCTATTTATTATATTGCTAGCTATTCCGATAATTACAACTGATAATATTTGAGATATAAGTATTACAAAACCAAGCTGATGGTTTGAATAAAGCGAAGCACCAATATAGTTTATAATAAAACCCGGACCGGCACACACTGCAAATAAAGCCGCTTTTTTACAGTAAAACTCATTTGCAGGATTTTTATTATATAAAAGTGATATACCTTTGGCTCCGATAGGATAACCACCAATAACGGAAAGAAGAATAATCGGTGCAAAGCTTGCAGGCAAGCCAAAAATATTATTCATAATCTTTTCTGTTATCTTTCCTGTGTGTTCAGTAATACCACTTGATGATATAAAGGACGAAAGTGCCATAAACGGAAACAGAGAGGGAATCAGTATTTTTATGCAAAAATCAAGTCCCTTTAATGCACCGCTACTGCACTTATCAGAAAAGGTAAGTACCGCTATGCATAATCCGAATACGCAAATCGCTTTTATTAAGGTACTGATTTTTGGAGCAGTAAATTTGATTAACATAAGCAATCACCAATAATATATATGAAAGCTTTCGCATAAAAATAAATAAGATTTTAAATTAGGAGAGATTTTTTTGCGAAAAAATAAAAATATACCCTCGATAAATACTTTCAATTCAAATATAGGATTAAATATTGGTGGATTACCGTATATAGAAATGACAGGAAATCGCAGAATAATTATAGAAGGGTCAACCGGAGTATTGCTATATGAAAGAGAAAGTATAAAAATTAATACAAATAAAATGGTAATTTCATTTAGCGGTAGAGGTCTTACAGTCAGATGTATCTCAGATTCGTGCGTAGAAATAGACGGTTTTATTACAGCAATTGAATTTATGTGTTGAGGTGATGGTTAAATGCTTGTTAAAATTGTAAGATTTTTAAGAGGTTATGTTGATTTTACAGTAAAAGGAAAATTCCCTGAAAGATTTTTAAATTTAACTGCTCGTAATGGTATCAATATATGGAATGCAACTCCAAATGAAAATGGACTTTCTGCTACTATGTCAGTTTTTGATTATAAAAATATAAGGAAAATAGCTCACAAAGCAAGAGTAGTAATTAAAACAACGGGAAAACATGGAGCACCCTTTATTTTACATAAGTATCGTTTTCGTTTAGGCTTACCGATTGGTGCGGTTATAGGAATAATCATTTTATTAGTTTTAAGCAATTTTGTATGGTTTGTAAATGTAAATGGCGAAAAAACACTGAGTGATACATATATAAAAGAGGTTCTTAAAGAAAACGGAATAGATGTCGGAGTATATAAAAATAATTTGAATGTTCAAAGTATAGAAAGAAATGTTATTCTCAATATTAAGGAAATAGGGTGGATGAGTATTAATATTATCGGCAGTACAATTTCTGTTGAAATAAAAGAAAATGTAAAAAAGCCTGAACTTGTTGATAATACTATTCCATATAACATAAAGGCTGATTGTGATGGTGTTATTACAAAAATTAAAGCGAATAATGGTGTTACAAAGGTTTTAGAGGGAAGCGGAGTAAAAAAAGGCGATTTACTTGTTAGCGGAATTATAGAAACTAAGCAAGAAACAATTCAATATGTTCACGCTCAGGCAGAGGTTTATGCAGATGTAATTTCGGAAAAAGAAATATCAATTCCAATAAACTATAAATATCATTCTCTTGCGCAAAACAGAGGTGATTATTATAGGTGCAGTATTTTATGGCTTGATACTCCGTGTTCTATAAATTTTCAAAGAGGAAATAATTTTATTAAAGAGTACAGAAAAAGCAATCTTTATATAAATAATGTTACATTGCCAATATCGCTGAGTAAATGTGAAAGCATCGAGCTTAACACCAATAATTGTAAAGTAGATAAAGGTATGGCAGAAAAAATAATAAATAACGATATTTTACTTTATGAGCTTTTTGAAAAACCTGATTCTGTTTTGATAAGCAAAAAAAAGGAAATTAAAAAAGATAAAAACAATTACAATTGTAAAATTTCCTATGTTTTCAATGAAAATATCGCAAAAGAAGTCAAATTTAGTGTGACAGAGTAGTAAAAATGTGTTATAATAAATGAAAAAGTGATTAAGGGGAATTAATATAAATGAGAATATTATGTATAGGTGATGTAGTGGGAAGTGTAGGCTGTGAATTTTTAAGGTCAAAGCTTCCTACTCTAAAAAAAATAATGAATATAGATTTTGTCATTTGTAATGGCGAAAATTCATCAGACGGAAATGGCATTACTCCAACTTCTGCTAATTATCTTTTTGATAGTGGTGTAGATGTAATTACCTTGGGCAATCATTCATTTCGTCGTAAAGAAGCTTATGAATATATTGACCAAAATCCGTTTGTTGTCCGTCCTGCAAATTACCCTGAAAAAACTACACCCGGCAGCGGCATTATTAATGTTGACACCGGCAGAAGAATAATTACTGTAATTAACCTTATGGGTAATGTTTTTATGGATAACAATCTCAATTGTGCTTTTGAAACAATCGACAAAATGCTTGAAAAAGCGGAAAGTAAAATAATACTTGTAGATTTCCACGCTGAGGTAACAGGCGAAAAGAGAGCAATGGGATTTTATCTTGATGGTAAGGTATCGGCTATATTCGGTACACATACTCATGTGCAGACCTCTGATGCTCAAATTCTTGAAAACGGCACAGGCTACATTACCGATGTTGGTATGACTGGTACAAAGGATTCAGTACTCGGTGTAAAATCCGAAATTATTATTGAAAAATACAGAACAAAGTTGCCTGCAAGATTTGATTTAGCAAGTGGTGAATGTAAGCTTGAGTGTGTTTATTTTGATATTGATGATAAAACAGGCAAAACTATTGGAGTAGAAGCACTAAGAATTGAGTAAAATTGTGGAAAAATAAAAATATTATAGTCAATTTAAAAAATGATGTTGCAAATTGACTTTGAAACATATATAATAAAGGTATCTATGAAGTAAAAGCCTTTAGTAATAAAGGTAATTTATACTCTATATGTTGTATTATTAAAATTTGTCTGCATTAAAGAAGGATGTGCTCAAATGATAAATGGTGAAATTTTAAAAAAAGCGGTTATTTCAGGTGCTAATAATATTAGCCTTCAGAAAAACCATATTAACGATTTAAATATTTTTCCGGTGCCTGACGGTGATACAGGTACAAATATGTCTATGACTATTATGGCTGCGGCTAATGCTCTTGCTGACAGTGACGCTCAGACAGCAGGCGAGGTTGCTGAAACTGTTGCTTCTGCAATGCTCAGAGGTGCAAGAGGTAATTCAGGCGTTATCACTTCTCTTATTTTCAGAGGCTTTGCTCAGGGCCTTAAGGGTATGGAAGAGGTAAACGGCAAAAATCTTGCCGCTGCTCTTGGTATTGGCGTTGATGCTGCATATAAAGCTGTTATGAAGCCAACTGAGGGTACAATTCTTACTGTTGCTAGAATGGCTTACGAAGCAGGTATTGAGGCTTCAAGAATCAGCTCCGATGCTGTGTATGTATGGCAGAAAATCTGTGACAAGGCTAACGAAGCTTTAGCTATTACTCCTGAGCTTTTACCTGTTCTTAAAAAAGCAGGTGTTGTTGATGCCGGTGGTAAGGGTCTTTGCGTTATTTTTGAGGGTATGCTCTCAGTTATTAAAGATGATGTTGTAATCGAATATGATTCAACAGAAGATGTTACAGTAGACAGCTTTGAAAGTGCTGCTGCTGAGTTTGATGATGATATTGAATTCACATATTGCACAGAATATATTGTTGGCCGTGACAAGGAAGAGGAAACAAATCCTCAGTTGCTCAGAGAATACCTTGAAACAATCGGTGATTGCGTTGTTGTTGTAAGTGATGACGAAATCATCAAGGTTCATGTTCATACTGAACAGCCTGGTCAGGCTCTTACAAAGGCTCTCGAATTTGGTTCACTCCTTACTGTTAAGGTTGAAAATATGAGAGAACAGCACAAGAATACTAAGAAAAAATCAAAGCCAAAGAAGGAAACATTTACTCCTGCAGAGCCTGTAGAAGATATTGGTTTTGTTGCTGTTGCCGCAGGCGATGGTCTTAAAGATTTATTTATGGACCTTGGTTGTACAAATGTCGTTTCAGGCGGTCAGAGTATGAACCCAAGTACAGACGATATTTATGCGGCTGTTATGGCTACTCCTGCTAAAAATGTACTTGTTCTTCCAAATAATAAAAACATTATCCTTGCCGCTGAGCAGACAGTTCCTATGGTTAAGGACAGAAATGTTGTAATTGTACCAACTCGTACAATTCCGCAGGGTATGACTGCTATGCTCAATTTCGACCCTGAAATTTCAGCAGAAAGCAACGCACAGCTTATGATGGATGCTGTTCAGAATGTTGGTACAGGTCTTGTTACATTTGCAGCACGAAACAGTGAGTTTGCAGGCAAAAAGATTAAAGAAGGCGATATTATCGCTCTTGAAAATGGTAAGCTTACAATTACAGAAAAAACACCTGTTAAGGCTGTTGTAAAGCTTGCTAAGAGTATGGTAACCCGTGATACCTCATTTATAACTCTTATTTACGGTAACTCAGTTACAGAGGATGAGGCTAATCGTGCATATGAAGAGCTGCGAGATAAGTTTGGTTCACGCACTGATATTTCGCTTGTAAAGGGTGATCAGCCTATTTACTACTTCATTTTAAGTGTAGAATAATATTTTTTGGGGGCGTGATGTATTTCATGCCCCTTTTTATTTTTTATAAGAATATATTTGTTTAATTTGAGTATAAACAGTTTATTTCTGTATGTATCAATATATAAATTTTCTGTTTAGCTGAAAATTTGATGTTTTGATTAGTATTAATGCATACAGACACTTGCTTTTGCAGAAGGGCTTAAAATAATGGCATCTCTATATAAAATGCCGATATCCTCATTAAGTGGAATCGGTCCCAAGCGAGCTGAGCTTTTTGCAAAGCTTGGAATAAAAAGCATCGGTAATCTGCTCAATTTTTATCCTCGTGCATATGAGGATTGGAGCGTTGTTGAAAAAATTCAAAATCTTGAGTACGGCGGTACCTTTTGTATCAGAGCAACCCTTGGTACACCTATGACCGATTTTAGAATTAATGGTGGCAGAATTATGTCAAAGGGTATGGTGTATGACGACACCGGCTCTATTCAAATAGTGTTTTTTAATAACAAATATATAAGCTCTATGCTCAAGGGTGGCAATGAGTACTTTTTCTACGGAAGAATTACAACCGATTCTTTTGGTGCACAGATGGTTTCTCCGACCTTTTCATTTGTTGCCGACGGAATGAAAATTTATCCAGTATACAAACAAACAGCAGGTCTTGTAAGTAAAACTATTTTAAGTGCTGTTACTCAGGCTCTAAAGCTTTTACCTAAAAAGATTAACGACCCAATTCCTGAACAAGTAAGAGAGGTGTTTGATTTATGTAATTTAAGACAGGCTCTGAATGATATTCATTTTCCTAAAAACAGACAAGCTCTTGAAAACGCAAGAAAAAGACTTGTAGTAGAGGAGCTTGTGGTTCTTAATTTAGGTATGAGATTATTGAGAGAGCATAGCAGAGGGGTAAGCGGTGTAGAAATCACTGATGATTTTTCAATTGAATTTGAAAAGCTTCTACCTTTTAAAATGACTAATCCTCAAAAACGAGCTGTTAGTGATTGTATAAATGACTTAATTTCTGACAGTATGCCTATGAATAGACTTGTTCAAGGTGATGTAGGTTCAGGTAAAACTGCTGTTGCTGCGGCAGTTTGTTATACTGTAGTAAAAAACGGATATCAGGCAGCTTTTATGGCACCTACCGAAATTCTGGCAAGACAGCATTATGATACTTTTTGCAAGCTTTTTGCCGATACTGATGTTAAAATCGCTTTGCTTACAGGTGCCTTGAAGGAGTCTGAAAAAAAGAAAATTCGTGAAAAAATCAGTACCGGCGAAGTTGACCTTATAATAGGTACTCACGCTTTGATTACAGATAAAACTGAATATAAAAATCTTGGAATCGCTGTAACTGATGAACAACACCGCTTTGGTGTAGCTCAGCGTGCAAAGCTACTCAATAAAGGCAATAATCCGCATCTTCTTGTAATGAGTGCAACTCCTATTCCCAGAACATTAGGACTTATTGTCTATGGAGATCTTGATATTTCGATTATTGATGAATTGCCGCCATTGAGAAAGCCTGTAAAAACAACTCTTATTGATTCTTTAATGCGTAAAAGGGCATATAACTTTATCAAAGAAGAAATTGCCGCAGGCAGACAGGCATATATCGTTTGTCCTCTTGTTGAGGAGGGCGAGCTTAACGATGTAGCTGCAGCTCAGGAATATGCTGCTGAATTAATGCTCAAAGAGTTTTCCGATATACCTGTCGGCATTGTTCATGGTCATATGAAAGCTGATGAAAAAGAAAAAATTATGCAAAGCTTTGCATCAAATGAGTTTTCTTTGCTTGTAGCTACTACAGTTATTGAGGTTGGTGTTGATGTTCCAAATGCATCAGTTATTATGATTGAAAATGCCGAGCGTTTTGGTTTATCTCAGCTACATCAGTTAAGAGGCAGAGTTGGCAGAGGTCAATTTCAGTCCCATTGTATTCTTGTAAGTGATAAAGGCAACCCCGAAACCAAGGCAAGACTTGATGTAATGTGTTCTACAAACGATGGTTTTAGGATTGCTGACGAGGATTTAAAAATGCGTGGACCGGGTGACTTTTTCGGTGAAAGACAGCACGGTTTGCCTCAGCTTACAATTGCAGATTTTGCAGATACTAAAAGCTTGGAGCTTTCTCAGAAAATTTCTGATTATATAATGTTTGTTTACAAAGATATCCGCAATAAAGAACTTCGATTTCTTAAAGCAGAAATTGAAAGATTATTTGAGCGTGGCGGACAAAATTATCTTAACTAGGAGTGTGTTTATGAAAAATAAGATGATTAGAGTAATTTCAGTTTTATTTGTGTTACTTTTTATAATAAATTCATCTTTTATATCATCATACGCAATATCTTATACAAATGATGTAAAAACTGTTTCGGATTCTATTTTGTTAGTAAATATGGACGAAGAACAGGTAGTATTTGAAAAGGATGCCGATTCAAGACGATATCCGGCTTCAACTACAAAAATTATGACCTATATTATTGCTGTTGAAAATATACCTGACCTTGATAATACCAGAGTACCTATAAAAGAGGAGGTTCTCAATACATTGCTCGGTACAGGTAGCTCTCTTGCTAACCTTTTTAATCATATAGGCGAAACTATGACTGTTATTGATTTGCTTTACAGTATGATGGTACCGTCAGGTAACGATGCATCAATTGTACTTGCTGATTATGTAGGCGAGGGAGATATAAGCAAATTTGTCGATTTAATGAATAAAAAAGCTGAGGAGCTTGGCTGTAAGGATACGCATTTTGAAAATCCTGAGGGTTTGCACCACGAAAATCACTACACCACAGCTCGTGATTTGTATTTGATTACAAAATACGCTTTAACATTACCAAGATTTGCCGAAATTTGTAATACCGCTACATATTATTGTGAGGGTGACGAATATCCTCTTATCACTACAAACTACCTCATAGATCAGGCTCGTGGTGGTGATTATTACTATAGATATGCAAATGGTATAAAAACAGGTACTACCAACGAAGCCGGCAGATGTCTTGTAACTACTGCAACAGCAGACGGATATTCTTATATGGCAATTCTTCTACACGCTCCTTATGAAGAGGGTGTAAATGACGATGATTACGGAACTATGGTCGATGCTGCTGACCTTTTCAGATGGGCTTTAACTAAACTTGAATTAGGTATTGTTGCCGATACTTCTACACCTGTTTGTGAACAAAAAGTAAAGCTTTCGTGGGGTAAAGATAATGTTCTGCTTGTGCCTAAGGAAAATCTAAGTGCAATTTTACCTAAGGGTTATGAGAAAAAGAATATTATTATTGAGTACGATACTCCTGAAAGTGTTGATGCTCCGCTTGAAATAGATACAGTTGTAGGAACTGCAACCATATATTATAAAGATGACACAATGCCGCAAAAGCAATTAATAACAACGGTTGACCTTGTCCCAAACGAAAAGGTAGAGCTTAGCGGAATACTTTATGTGCTAAATGTAATTGCTACTATAATGCAATCATATTGGTTTATTGTAATTATCGGTCTTTTAATTGTTATTCTTATTCTGTATTTGATTTTTACAAATATAGCAAGAAAAAATAGTCGTAAAAACAGAAGAGTAAAGAATTACAGAAATTTATAATTTGAATGTATAGATAGATTATTTAATAGGTGTGATGTGATGATAAAATACATAGATAAAATCAAAAGTTTTTATCTAAATGAAAAAGTACAAAAATACTTTTCTGCCGATAGATTATTTGCTTGTTTTATAAGCTCATTTTTATTTGCTACAATTTTTCAGATGTTTATGTGTAGCGATTTTACCGATTTGAAGCTATATTATGCAAATACAAATCAAACTACTTTTATCGCAGTAATT
The DNA here is from genome assembly GCA_036310085.1 of Ruminococcus sp. GTDB lineage: Bacteria > Bacillota > Clostridia > Oscillospirales > Acutalibacteraceae > Ruminococcoides. The sequence goes on along the minus strand of JAXJSN010000005.1, from coordinate 1,803 downwards.
ATATTATCTTATTTTGCACAAATTGCGGCAACTTACTTTTTAAGAAAAACTGTCATAATCCCATATTGTTTATTAGCAAGTACAATAATTTTGTCAATGCAGTTTGCAATCAGCTTTACCGATAATGGTGTGTTTTTCTTGCTTGGTATAGCTTTTGTTGATTTTGTTGTTTTAAAGTGGCTTGTAGATGATGATAAGCTCAAAATAAATAATTTTAATATTTCATATAAAGCTTGTTTTATTATAGCGTGTGTTTTATGTGTAGCGGCAACTGTTGCTATGGGTTATTTTACAAGTTTAAGATATACAAGCTTTAGAAATACTACATTTGATTTTGGTATTTTTGCTCAGATGTTTGAGGGTATGAAAAATACATTTACACCAATAACAACTGTAGAGAGAAACGAGCTTTTAAGCCATTTTGGTGTGCATTTTTCTCCTATATTTTACTTGTTATTGCCGGGTTATTTAATTTTTCAGTCACCGCTTTATCTGTTTTATGCTCAGTCATTTGTAATAGCAGTTGGCGTAATAGCTGTATTTTTGATTTGTCGTAAGCTTCAGCTTTCGGGTAAGCTTACACTTGCATTTATGCTTATTTATATTTCTTACCCTTGCTTATTTAATGCTTCTTTTTATGATTTTCACGAGAATAAAATACTTACATCATTAATTTTATTTCTGTTTTATTTTATTATTTCAAATAATATTTGGGGAACAGTAGGATTTTCAGTTTTAACTTTGATGGTTAAGGAAGATGCGGCAATTTATGTTATTTTTATCGCATTGTATATGATTCTTGCCAGAAAAGAATATAGTCGTGGATTTTTGCTTATTTCGCTGTCTGTAGCATACTTTATTATTGCTAATATAATAGTCAGAGCAAGTGGTGAAGAGGGCGTTATGATGTGGCGTCTTAGCGATTATTTTGTTGATGGTGAGGAAAGCTATCTTTCTGTATTTAAAGGTATTTTCTATGATATAGGCCACCTTGTAAAAATGATATTCACGGTTGAAAAGCTACCTTTTGTAATTTGGATGCTTTTACCTGTTGCTTTTACTCCGTTAATGAATAAAAAGCTTTCAACTCTTGTTTTGCTAGCACCAATGATTCCGATAAATCTTATGCAGGAGTGGCAATATCAGTATAATATTGATTATCAGTATTCCTATGGTGTAGCGGCTTTAATTCTTTTTGCAACTATAGTTACAATTAAAGAACTTAAATCTGACAAAAAAAGATTTGTTGTGCTTTTTTCAGTTGTTTGCTCTTTGGTAATGTTTTGTAATATTACTGTGCCAAAAATTAATACAAATATTTCTTCTACAAACGAATCAAAAAGAGTATGCGAGCTTACCGAAAAAGTCCTTGAAAAAATTCCTACTGATGCATCTGTTATAGCAAGTCAGTGTTTTGTGCCTCATTTATATAAAGTGTCTGAGCTATATTCGGTGCCTGATTATTATAATAAGCTCACGCAAACAGATTATATAGTTTTCGATACTCGTTATATGACTAATGAAGAATATGATTTGAATTGGTTAATGGGTGATAATTACACTCAGATTGACCAAGGCGGATATGCAGTTTTGTATAAGAAAAATTCCTGATAAAATATCTTGCCATATTATTTCAGAGTGGTAATATTTTTGTAAATAATTCTTTACTTGAATTATTATTCTCTTATGATATAATTTAATTGGTATTTTTATATAATATCTGCTGAACAAATTAAAAACATAGAAATAATCAAGCTTTATTACAGTTTTTAAATTGTTCAAGTGCAAGGTTTTTGAACATTT
>JAXJSN010000004.1:0-4104 GCA_036310085.1 Ruminococcus sp. | reverse complement strand
TGGTTGGTATGAAGTCTATTATTTTTTTAGTGTTGCACTTCGAATTATAACCTGCCCACCTCCTTTTATAAAGGAGGCTTATATTTTTTATCTACACTTAGTTTTATCACAAATGCAAAATAACTGAGGCTATGCCGAAATAAATCAATAGAGAAAGTGAGTCACAAACTGTTGAAATAAGCGGATTAGCCATTACCGCAGGGTCAAGTCCGATTTTATCGGCAAATATAGGTAAGCTACTGCCTACTATTTTTGCCATTACAATTGTTCCCACAAGTGTTAGTGAAATTACAAGTGCAATCATAAAAGCATCGGGTCTGCCGTTTAAATCAAACAACATAAGCTTTATAAAGTTTGCCGCCGCAAGCGTTACACCACACAAAAACGAAACTCTGATTTCTTTCCACAATATAATAAAAGTATCTCTAAATTCAATTTCGCCCAAAGAAAGTGAACGGATTACCGAAACTGAAGCCTGCGAACCTGCGTTACCGCCTGAACCTGTAATCATAGGTATAAATGACGATAAAATAATTACGCTTGCCAATGCTCCTTCAAATGACGAAATAATTAAACTTGTGAAAGTTGCGGAAAGCATAAGTATAAGCAACCACGGTATACGCTTTTTATAAATACCCCAGACACTCGTTTTCATATACGGCTTATCAGAAGGAAGCACAGCTGCAAGCATTTCAATATCTTCGGTTGCTTCTTCCTGGATTACATCAATAGCATCGTCGATTGTAACAATACCTACAAGTCGTGTTTCAATATCAACAACAGGTAGAGCGAGAAAATCGTAGTTTGAAAATATTTTTGCAACCTCTTCCTGATCGGCGAGAGTGTTTACATAAATTACATTTTCTTCCATAAGCTCACGAACAGGAGTATCATCCTCCGCAAGCAAAAGGTCTTTTACAGATGTAATACCGATAAGCTTGTTATTGTCATCTGTTACATAACAAGTGTAAATTGTTTCTTTGTCTACACCTGTTCTTCTAATTCGTTTAATTGCCATTTCGGCAGTCATATCAAGTCGGAGTACAATAAACTCCGTTGTCATAATAGAGCCTGCACTATCCTCAGGATATTTTAAAAGCTCGTTAATTTGCTTTCTTGTATCCTTGTCAGCCTGACGCAGGATTCTTTTTACAACATTTGCAGGCATTTCTTCAATAAGGTCAACAGCGTCATCAATAAAAAGCTCATCTACAACTTCTTTAAGCTCTCTGTCGCTGAATCCGTGAATAAGAAATTCCTGAAACTCCTCATCCATTTCTACAAAGGTTTCTGCCGCAAGCTCTTTTGGCAGAATACGAAACAGAATCGGCATTTTTTCATCCTGTAACTCTTCAAATATACTTGCAATATCGTATGGCTTCATAGTTACAAGAATATCTTTAAGTGTGTTAAACTTTTTTTCTTCAAGCAACATTTTTATGCTTTCTGTTAAGATTGCATTTACCTGATCCATCATCTTTCCTCCTTACATAATTTTTTTGGGAGTAAAGACGGGTACGGACGAAAATATATTAACTTTTAATGTTGATAAAATCAGAATGAACGCTCTGCGAACATTCTGAGGTTCTACTTCGCCCAGGTACTACGCCTTTATTACCGTCTGCGTCCATTAAGATTTCACCTCGTTTTGTTTGGAATTACTTAGATTTACTGATTATATAAATCTAATGTATGGAATTACAATAAATCCACCATTCTTTATTGTAATATTTTTTTTTATGATTGTCAACGAAAGAATTTATAAATTTTTACTACTATAATAGTCTTATTCTTGATTTTTTAAAATTTTAAGTTATAATATAGGTAAGTATTTACATTTTTGAATTTTAATTTAATGGAGGGTTAATTATGGTAGAAACAATAAAAAAATATATCCCTTATGCGGCAATTATTTTTGCTGTGTTTTTTATAGTTCCGCTTATTTTTATATCTGATGCAATGCAACCATTTTTCGGCATAGCATATTATGTAATTTTACCGTTTGTTGCGGCAGCTTGTGCGGCAGTTTATTGCTCAAAATACGGAATGGATTTTCTGTTTACGCTTATTGCACCTGTTGTCTATCTTCCTTGTATGTTTATTTATAATGGTGGATTTAGCGTAACAAATGTAATTTTACTTGTTACATATCTTTTTGCAGGTATCTTAGGTCTTTTCCTTGGAGATATTGTTTTGGGCGATAAAAGACACGCTAAAGAAGAAGAAGAAAAGGCTGAGGCTGAAAAAATGCTTTTAGAAGCTAAGCGTCGTGATGAAAAAAATAAGGAAAAATTTATGTCAAAAAAAGAAGCCGACATCATAATTGCTGATGATGACGACTTTGATTATAGTAAATATGTTTCTGATATAGACAAAACACCTGTTTCATCAACTGAAGATGAAATTGATGCAATTCTTGGTGAGTATGGTTCATCAAGACGCAGATAAAATTTATATGCTATATGCAATATAAATTAGTATCCCATGCAGGAATGTACGGATGATGACGCATAAAAATTTTGTAATCACTGTTGAGTTGTTTTATAAGTAAAGGCAACTCAAAAATATCTTCAAATCTATGATACGCTGAAAAGTTAAGCTTTGGCTTAAATGTTTTCAGCGTATTTTTCATACCTAAAAGTGTTTGAAAATCCGCCCCCTCAACATCAGCTTTAATATAGCTTGCGGCAATTCCGGCAAGAATTGTGTCGGGTGTAGCAACTCTTGTTTGTGTACCCGATTCTGTAATTGCACTGTTTCTTCCGGCTTTGTTATTAAAATAAAGTATGGTATTTTTACTGTACGCACCCAACTGCCATAGTTCAACTTTATCCATATTTTCGCAATGCTTTTTTAGTTTTTCAAAATTCTTAGAGTTAGGCTCAAAAGCAATAATTTTTCGATATGTGCCGCCACTGTAATGTAAAAACTCATCTATAGTATCGCCGTTATATGCACCAAGGTCAAGATAAACCTCGTTACTTCCAAGCTTTAAAATATTATTAAAAGCCTCATCCTTATCTGTAGTTATCTCATCCAAAAGCTCAAGCTTGCCGGTATAATAAAAACTAAGGATATTTTTATAAACGCTTTTAGATAAATCATCAGCCATCAACGAATACGCCTGATTAATTTTTTCGGAATTAGCTTTAATAAAATCATCATCAAAAAGTATATCTCCAAATACAGGAACGCTCGGAACCAAAGTATTGTGTTTTGCGGCAACACTTTTTATGGTATTCATAACATCTTCAAGCTGACTTGCAAAGCATAAAGCTATATTAAAGTCACCAAGCTCCTGTTCAAAGTCAGATAGCTTTTTAACCGTAAATCCGTGAAAGCTCTGACCACGCACAAACTCGTCGCTCGCCATAACTCCGTATGCAGATATACCGTATTTTTCAAATGCAGACAAAACCTTATCTGCCCCATCACCCATTCCGTAAAGAATGACAGGCTTTTTACTGTTCTTAAAATTTTCCCAGACACTTATCTGATTCTTAAACAACTCTCTCATATTTTTTAGTCCGTGTAGATAGGTCCAGTAAGCGGAAATCTCAGTGTCCCGCACCTAGCCTTCTATATATCAATATCGTTTTTTTTGGTCCGTGTAGATAGGTTCAGTAAGCAGAAATCTCATTGTCCCACACCTAGCCTTCTATATGTTATTATCGTTTTTTTTAGTCCGTGTAGATAGGTTCAGTAAGCGGAAATCTCAGTGTCCCGCACCGTACCTTCTATATGTTATTATCGTTCATAATTCATAAATTTAACTTAAAGAATACTCTAGAAGGCTCCTTTATCAAAGGAGCTGTCAGCGAAGCTGACTGAGGATTGAAAAAACAGCAGAATCCTTGCAATCCTCCGACACAGCGAGCCGTGCCACCTACTTTATTAAATAAGGTTTTTTATAAAGCAAAAAAACGCCCCACCGCACCTGACCTTCTATATGTCAATATCGTTTTTTTTAGTCCGTGTAGATATGTTCAGTAAGCGGAAAACTTTGTGTCCCGCACCTAGCCTTCTGTTTATAAATATCGTTCATTATTCATAAATTTAACTTAGAGAATACTCTAAAAGGCTCCTTTATCAAAGGAGCTGTCA
>JAXJSN010000003.1:0-11206 GCA_036310085.1 Ruminococcus sp. | reverse complement strand
CCGACGGCGTGTCGGTGTTTATTCAGTACACATTATATAATTATATACATAAAAATCAGCTCCGCAGAAAACGGAGCTGATATATTTTTAATTATAAATAAGCCAATTAAGCCCAATTTAAAGTATCGTTATATACATTTATGTAATCCTGTGCAGAACGATCCCAGCTGTTATCGCTCATCATTGCACGCCACATAAGCTGATGCCAACCTGAATCATCACGAATACCCCAAAGTGCTCTTCTTACTGCGTGAACCATATCTGTTGCTTCATAATTTTTAAATGTAAAGCCGTTACCATAATTATCTGCACTATCAAATACAGAGTCCTTAAGACCACCAACTTCACGAACAACAGGAATTGTACCGTAGCGAAGTGCAATCATCTGTGCAAGACCACAAGGCTCCTGAGCAGATGGCATAAGGAATATATCTGCACCTGAATAAATCTTACGAGCAAGCTCAGGCACAAAACCATGACAGAAGCATAATCTGCCCGGATACTTAGCCTGCATATAGTTAAAGTAATCTTCGTATTCCTTGTCGCCTGAACCGAGAATAACGAACTGCATATTCTCAGTATTCATAAGCTCTTCAAGACCCATTCTTACAAGGTCAAGACCCTTATGAGATACAAGACGAGTAACCATACCAACAACAGGAATATCCCAACGCTGTTCAAGACAAAGTCTTTCCTGTAATGCACGCTTACATTCACCCTTGCCGCTCATATCATCCTTTGAGTAGTTACGATAGAGCTGATAGTCAGTTTCAGGGTTATAACTTACAAGGTCGATACCATTCTTAATACCGCAGAGCTTATAATGACGGAAATTAAGCTCATCGTGAAGACCCCAACTGTACCAAGGATCTTTAATTTCAGCAGCATAGCTTGGTGAAACAGTTGAAACTCTTGTAGATGTTTCAATAGCACCCTTCATCATATTAAGCTTGCCGTTCATTTCAAGGATTTTTGTTTCTGATTCAGGAATACCAACACACTCAGTATTAACTTCCCAACCATATTCACCCTGATACTGAATATTATGAATTGTAAATAAGCTCTTAATATTGTAATACCATGGTCTGTGTGAATAGAAAAGATAGTAATAAACAGGTACAAGAGCTGTCTGCCAGTCATTACAATGAAGAATGTCCGGATGGAAATCAATATAAGGAAGCATTTCAAGGATTGCACGAGAGAAGAAAGCAAATCTTTCAGCATCATCATAGTGACCGTAAAGTGTACCACGCTTGAAATAATATTCGTTATCAATGAAATAATATGTACAATCATTCCATCTAGCCCAGAAAAGTCCACAATACTGATGACGCCAAGCAACAGGTACTGTAAAATTAGTAATGAAGTTAAGGGAGTTTTTTAACTCCTGTGGAATTGTACCATAGAGTGGAACAACAATTCTGCAATCCTGTCCCTTTCTGCACAATGTATGAGGAAGACTTCCTGCAACATCAGCAAGACCGCCGCTACCGCAATACGGATTTGCCTCAGAAGCACAATATAATATTCTCATTTTGATTTACCTCCGATTAAACAACAGATTTTTTAGCAATATAAATTGGATAAGAATCAAAGCCCATAAGAGCACGGTCGTCCTTAATAACGACATCCTTATCTATAATAACATAATTTAGATTTGTGTTACTGCCTATCTTTGTATCCTGCATAATAATACAGTTGCTTACCTTAGCACCTGCACCAATACATACACCCTTGGAAATAACGCAGTTTTCAACCTCGCCATCAATTACGCAACCCTGTGCAATCATAGAATTCTTTACACTTGAAGTAAGACCGTATCTTGACGGAGCATCATCTCTAACCTTTGTATGAATTGGACGCTTAGGATTAAAGAGTGAATCACGCACTTCTTTTTTCATAAGATCCATATTTAAAGCAAAGTAATCGTTGATTGATGTAATAGCTGAGCAATATCCCTTATTTTCAAATGCATAAATATTATACTTACCTACGCACTTTTGAAGTAATCTTTTTGCATCAAGCTGATTAAGGCTAAGAGCATTTTTTACTTCTTCCATAAGAATATCTTTTTTTACAAGCAAAGAACCCTGCATATGATTATACTTGCCATCGCAAACACCGGGTTTAATGAAAATTTGCTCAACCTTACCATCCTCAGCTACATCAAGCACAATAGGCTGGTCATAACCTGAAGGAATATTTCCGTATTTATAGATAAGAGTAATATCTGCCTTCATTTTTGAATGAAAGGAAAAAACTTCATTATAATCAATATTAGTAACAACATTGCCCTGAGTAATAAGTACATATTCCTCTCTGCAATGCTCAATATAGCCGTGCATATTGTATGTTGTTTCTACAAAATTAGAAAAATCTCTACCACCATATGGAGGCAAAATAGTAAGATGACTTCTTCTTTTTGATAAATCATATGCACTGCCTGAACCAACATGATCCATAAGTGACTGGAAATTACTTTTTGCTACTATACCTACATTATTAATACCTGAGTTAGACATATTTGAAAGCACAAAATCAATAAGTCTATACTTGCCGCCAACAGGAATACTGGCAGTAGTTCTGCAAGCTGAAAGCTCAGGAATTTTTTCATCAAGAGTTGATGCAAATATAAAACCAAGTACATTATTACTTCTCATCGACGGTCACCTCCGAATCACTGTCAATCATAGTTTTTGGAGCAACAACTGCGTTTTCGGCAATTTTTGTATTTTCGCCTATTACGGTAATTCCCCAATCGTCTGTATTGGAACATTCCTCAGGCTTAGCACCGATTTTAGCATTTTTGCCAACAACAGTATTTTCTGCAATAATTGCATACTGAACATTAGCACCCTCTTCAATAACTGCACCAGGCATAATAATAGAAGAATTTACTGTTGCATTTTTGCCAATAGTAACACCTGAAAACAGGATTGAAAACTCAAGATTACCATAAACATCACAGCCGTCAGCCACAAGTGAATTTTGAATACTAGCCTCACTTGAAACATAATGTGGAGGCATAAGCGGATTGCGTGAATAAATATCTTTTAAATCAAGAGTAACCTTTGGGTCAAGCAGGTCCATATTAGCTTCCCAAAGGCTGTCAATTGTTCCTACATCCTTCCAATAGCCTTCAAAAGGATAAGCAAACATTCTCTCTCCTGCGTTAAGCATAGCAGGAAGAACATCCTTACCGAAATCGTGACTTGAATCAGCCTTTAAATCATCTTCGGTAAGATATTTTCTGAGTTTTTTCCAACTGAAAATGTAAATACCCATAGAAGCATTTGTGCTCTTTGGATGCTCAGGTTTTTCATCGAACTCATAAATTTCGCCGCTTTCATAGGTATTAAGAATACCGAAGCGTGAGGCCTCTTCAAGAGGAACATCAATAACAGCAATAGTACAAGCTGCATCTTTTTCCTTATGATATTCAAGCATTTTATTATAATCCATTTTATAAATATGGTCACCCGAAAGAATAACAACATAGTCAGGATCATAACGCTCAATATAATTGATATTCTGATAAATTGCATTAGCTGTACCTGAATACCAATCTGCGCCATCAACTGCCTGATAAGGACTAAGACAGCTTACACCTGAATGCATACCATCAAGATCCCAAGGCTTACCATTTCCGATATATTCATTTAGAATAAGTGGCTGATATTGTGTAAGAATACCTACAGCATCAATGCCAGAGTTTACACAGTTAGAAAGTGGAAAGTCGATAATACGATATTTGCCGCCAAATGGAACGGCAGGTTTAGCTAATTTTCTTGTAAGCACACCAAGACGAGAACCTTGACCGCCTGCAAGAAGCATAGCAACTACTTCCTTTTTTGGAAACATTTATTAGTACCTCCGATTAGTTTAATATAGAAAAGACGATATGTAACAAACACACTCATCAATATTTCTCAAAAGATTTTACTGTAATTTATTTTTATCTGATGGCAATGGTAATTTTTCCACACACTTCAAATAAATTACACTCAATGGTGGCAAGTCAAGAGCAAGCCCCTGAGCATAGCCGTGAATTTTCATTAATTCAGGCATAATTTTATTGCCATTGCACACATCCGTGCCACCGAACTTTTCTAAATCAGAATTAAATATTTCTGAATATACACCATATTGCGGAACGCCAATATAATATTTTTCATGCTTAACAGGCTGGAAATTACATATTGCAATAATTTCGTCACCTTCGCTATCTGTACGCTTGAATGCTATAACGCTTTGAGAATAATCATCATGATGAATCCAATCAAAGCCTTTCCATGTATTATCAAGCTCATAAAGAGGTTTATTATCAAGATAAAACTTGTTAAGCTCTTTAAAAAATGTTTTTAATTGGCTGTGTTTTTCAAATGAAAGCAAATCCCACTGAATACCTGAATCAGCATCCCACTCATCAAATTGACCTATTTCACTTCCCATAAATGTCAGCTTTTTACCTGGGTGAGCAAACATATAAGTCATAAACGCACGAACACCTGCAAATTTTTCATCATAGCCGCCCGGCATTTTGTTGATAAGCGAACCTTTTCCATGAGAAACCTCATCATGCGAAATTGGTAACAGGAATTGCTCAGAAAACGCATAAAAGAAACTATATGTCAAATTATCATGATTAAAAGGCTTCCAAAGAGGACTAAGCGACATATAATGAAGCATATCGTTCATCCAGCCCATATTCCATTTATAATCAAAGCCCAATCCACCCTCTTCGATACAGCGTGAAAGTTTAGGCCAAGAAGTATTTTCCTCAGCAAATACCATTGCTTTAGGATGATACTTATGAATTGCTATATTGAGTCTTTTTATAAAGTCAATCGCCTCGAGATTTTCTTTGCCGCCGTATTTATTTGGCGACCACTCCCCCTCTTTTTTGCCATAATCAAGATAAAGCATTGAAGATAACGCACCAACACGCAAACCATCAAAATGGAATTTATCAAGCCAAAACATAGCAGAAGAAACAAGGAAGCTCATTACCTCGTATCTAGCAAAATTAAAAAGACAGGTACCCCATGATGGACGCTCTCCGTAAAGCGGATCTTCGTTTTCGTAAAGACAAGTACCATCAAACTTAATTAATCCATGAGGATCTTTAGGAAAATTAGACGGAACCCAATCTAAAATAACTCCAATATTTGCATTATGCAGAGAATCTATCAAATACATTAAATCTTCAGGAGTACCAAAGCGGGATGTTGCGGAAAAATAACCTGTAGGCTGAAAGCCCCAGCTTCCATCATAAGGGAACTCCGTAACCGGCATAAACTGCACATGGGTATAATGCATTTCTTTAAGATAAGGTATAAGCTCATCTGCAATTTTACGATAATTAAAGAAATTGCCATCAGGGTATCTTTTCCATGAACCTAAGTGCATTTCATATATATTAAGAGGTGATTTTGATGCATCACGATTTTCACGAAGATTAAACCATTGATCATCATTCCACTTATAATTATCAATATTATAAACAATCGAAGCATTATCAGGGCGTGTCTGAGAATGAAAAGCATAAGGATCCGCCTTCAAATTCTTTTCGCCCCAAGGTGTTTCAACACAAAATTTATAAAGAGCACCGGGACCCAAGTCTGCAATAAAAAGCTCCCAAATACCATTGCTAACCTTATACATAGTATTAGCATCATAATTCCAGCCGTTGAAATCTCCTACAACCGATACACTGAGTGCATTTGGTGCCCATACACGAAAAACAACACCATTTCTGCCATCCCAGTTTACGAGGTGTGCACCAAGCAATTCATACGCACGCACTGCATCGCCACGATGAAAAATATCAAGCGGTGGATGTCCCTCGCCAAAGTTGTAATACATAGGGTTCAACTCCTTAAAATGAATTTGGTTTATTATTAACTAATAAAAAATATCCCCTTATATAATACCAAATCATTATGTTTATTTCAAGCAAATTAGAAAAAAAATTTATAAAGTTTTCGTATATTTTTGATAAACAACAACTTGATGTGCCAAAATAAATGAATATATTACATAATAGAATTATAATCGCACTTAAAAGTTCTTCGACTTTTAAGTATTTATAATACATTTTATCATATCAACAAAAAAATTACAAGATTTCATCAATAATCAATTTTGTTATTATTTTAATATTTTATCAGTACTAAAAGATTGACTATATATTATTCGCATAAAACATACTACATATTTTTACAAATTATGTGAAAATACTGTAATAATTATTGACATAGTGTGATTATATGTTAATATTAGATTAAGACGAAGCTTAAATATATATTTTTAACTATTTATTAATAATCTATTGACAAATAAGAAAAAGAATGTATAATATAATTAAATTGTATCATACCAAGAACAATTAGGTTACTATGATAAGGTAGTATACCGCAAAGCTCTGACGCTCCGTCTTTTTAGGCGGAGCGTCATCTTTTTATATAAATTTAAAAATTGTACGATAAATAAACTAAGCAACAAGTAAGCGTTAATATATTTAGGAGGATTAATATGAAATATGCAATAGGACTCGATATCGGCATTGCCTCTGTAGGATATGCCGTTATTATGCTTGATTCAAATGATGAACCTTGCAAAATTGTAAAAATGGGCTCACGCATCTTTGAGTCAGCCGAAAACCAAAAAGACGGCTCTTCGCTAGCCGCCCCTCGTCGTGAAAACAGAGGTATGCGTAGAAGATTACGCAGAAAAGCGTTTAGAAAAGAGCGAATAAGAAATCTGATTGAAAACAGCCAAATTATGACTGATGAAGAAATTGACAATTTATTTATTAATCAAAAAGGACTTACTGATATTTACCAAATCAGATGTGATTCACTTGACAGAAAGCTTGATAAAGCTGAGTTTGTTCGTTTGCTTATTCATTTTAGCCAACGCAGAGGTTTTAAGTCAAACCGAAAAGTTGATGCTGAAAACAAAAAGTCCGAAGCGGGTGCTTTGCTTTCTGCTGTAGAAAAGAACCAAAGTTTATTAAAAGAAAAGGGCTATCGTACTATTGGTGAAATGCTGTATAAGGACGAAAAGTTTTCTGAATATAAAAGAAATAAATCAGAAAGCTACTCAAACACCTTTGCAAGACAGGATTATTTAGATGAAATTAAAATAATTTTTGAAAAGCAAAGAGAGTTTGGAAATATATTTGCAAAGGCTGATTTTGAGAGCAAGTTTATAGAAATTTTATTTTCTCAAAGAGCTTTTGATGAAGGTCCCGGCGGTAACAGTATTTATGGCGGTAATCAAATAGAAAAGATGCTCGGCAAATGCACCTTTGAAAAAGATCAGACAAGAGCTGTAAAAGCAACTTATTCATTTGAATATTTTAATTTACTTTCTAAGGTAAATGCAATTAAAATTATATCTTCTACCGGCACACGAGATTTAAGTGCTGATGATCGTAACAAAATTATTGCACTTGCTTTTAGCAAAAATGCAATCCACTACGGCTCATTAAGAAAAGAATTGAAGCTTAGCGACAGCGAACGCTTTAATATTTCTTACGGTGAAAATAATATGGACGAGGTTGAGAAGAAAACAAAATTCTCATATCTTAGTGCTTACCATACTTTCCGCAAAAAATTTGGAGAAGCTTATATTTATTGGTCTACCGAAAAGAAAAACGACTTGGGTTATGCTCTTACCGTTTTCAAGAATGATAATAAAATAACAAAGTACCTTGAGGAGCGTAATTTTAGTGCTGCTGAAATTAAAGATGCACTTACTTTGCAGGGATTTACAAAAACAGGTAATCTGTCAGTAAAAGCTCTTGATAAAATTATCCCTTATCTTGAAGAAGGTATGCTTTATAATGAAGCGTGTCAAGCAGCAGGGTATAATTTCAAAAATGACGATAAGGCATTAAGAATGATTTTGCCTGCCAATCCGCAAGAAGCTGAGGAGCTTAACGACATTACAAATCCTGTGGTAAGGAGAACAATTTCGCAGACAATAAAGGTTATCAATTCCATAATCAGAGAGTATGATGAAAGCCCTGTTTATGTAAACATTGAGCTTGCAAGAGAGCTATCAAAGGATTTTAGCGAACGCAAAAAGATAGAAAAAGCTCAAAAAGATAATCAGGCTGTTAATGAGAGAATTATGGATAGACTGCGTAACGAATTTGGTTTATTGCAACCTACGGGGCAGGATTTGTTAAAGCTTAAGCTTTGGGAAGAACAAGACGGCGTTTGCCCTTATTCATTAAATCGTATTGAAATTAGCCGCTTATTTGAAATTGGCTATGTTGATATTGACCATATTATTCCTTACTCGGATAGCTTTGATGATACATACAACAACAAAGTGCTTGTATTTTCTTCCGAGAACAGACAAAAAGGTAACAAAATTCCAATGCAATATTTAAGCGAAAGTAAGAAAGATAAGTTTTATATTTGGGTTGATAACTCAAAGCTTAGATACCGCAAAAAGAAGAATCTTTTAAAAGAAAAGCTGACTGAAGATGACCTTTCAGGATTCAGAAAAAGAAATCTTCAAGATACGCAGTATATTTCAACCTTTATGCTGAAATATTTGAAAAAGTATCTTTTAACTGCACCGAATGCAAAGAACAGAAAAAATACAATTACTGCTGTAAATGGTGCGGCTACAGCTTATGTGCGTAAGCGTTGGGGCATTTCAAAAATTCGAGCAAATGGTGATGCACATCACGCAGTAGATGCTGTTGTTATAGCTTGTATAAATCAGAGTATGATTAAACGCATATCTCAATACTCTAAGTACCATGAAAATGAGTATATAAATCCTGATACAGGCGAATATTTTGATATTGACAGACGCACCGGAGAAGTGCTTAATCGTTTTCCTATGCCTTATCCGTATTTAAGACAGGAGATTGAAATATTATGCTCTGAGAATCCTACAAGATTACTTGAAGAATGTCCGTTGCCTAATTATTCAGTAGGCGAAGAAGTAAAGCCTATCTTTGTTTCACGAATGCCAAGAAGAAAAATATCCGGCTCTGCACACAAAGATACCATACGAAAGCCTTATAAAGAAAACAGCGTTAATTACTCTATTGCCAAAAAGGCTTTAACACAGCTAAAGTTGAAAAACGGAGAGATTGAAGGTTATTTTAATCCATCGAGTGATGTATTGCTATATAATGCCTTGCTTGAAAGACTAAAGGAATTTAATGGCAATGCAGAGGAAGCTTTTAAAGATGGATTTTATAAACCAAAAGCAGATGGAAGTCAAGGACCACTTGTTAAAAAGGTAAAAATTATGGAAAAAGCTACCCTCTCCGTTGATGTACACAACAAAACGGCTATTGCAGATAATGATTCTATGGTGAGAGTTGATGTATTCTTTGTTGAAAACGAAGGTTACTATCTTGTTCCGATTTATGTAGCTGATACGGTTAAGGATACACTACCGAACAAGGCTATTGTCGCTAATAAGTCATATGAGTATTGGAAGCAAATGGACGATAAAAATTTTGTATTCTCGCTTTATCCAAACGACCTTATCCGAATTGTATCAAAACGAGATATGAAATTCTCGTTGGTCAACAAAGAAAGTACGCTTGCTAAAAACTACATTACCAGAGATACCTTTGTCTACTACAGAAAATCTAGTATTTCAACCGCTTCAATAACAGTTATAAATCACGACAACACCTATACAATACCAAGTTTAGGTGTTAAAGGATTACTTGCACTTGAAAAATATCAGATTGATGTTTTAGGCAACATAACAAAGGTTAATAAAGAAAAGAGAATGGGGTTTAAATAAGATGGGCTACAGAGTTCTGTTTTTAACAAATCCTATGAAGCTATCTGTAAAAAACGAACAGCTTTTGATTGATAACGGACAAATAACAAAAATTCCGTTAGAGGACATAGAATGTATTGCCGTGGATAATCTTCAGATAAATATTAATACTTATCTGCTTATGAAGCTATCGGAATATGCAATTACTTTTTATGTAACCGACAAAGCACATCATCCCTGTGGTGTATTTTTACCTGTCAGTCGCCACTGTCGCCATATGAGCGTACTAAATCAGCAAATTTCAATGAATATACCATCTAAAAAACAGCTATGGAAGCAAATAGTTAAGCAAAAAATTGAAAATCAGGCAACGGTTTTAAAGCTTAACAATATTGAGGGTTGGAAAGAAATAGATGATATAAAACTAAAGGTTCAATCAGGTGATACATCAAATATGGAGGCAGTAGCAGCATCAAAATACTTTAGAATGCTGTTTGGTAAAAGCTTTTCACGAACACAAGAAAACAACATAAACGCTTGTCTTAACTATGGGTATGCAATATTAAGAAGCTCGATTGAAAAATATTTAATTGTGTACGGATATGAGCCGTCTATCGGTATTTTTCATAAAAGCACGCTTAATAATTTTAATTTGGCTGATGATATTATTGAAGCCTATCGCCCGCTTGTTGACTTATTTGTAAAATACAATACTGAGCCTAACGGAGAGCTTACAACCGCACTAAAGGCTCAGATAGTTAATCTGCTTAATGTGGATGTAATTATTGACAACAAGCTGTTTGCAACAGCTAAGGCAATTGAAATTACTATTCAAAGCTTAACAGGATATTTATCAGGTAAAAGAGACAGTCTGCTTTTACCGCAAATTATTGATTTGGAACAACACAAATATGAATAAATTTATGAGAATTATAGTATTTTTTGATTTACCGGTTAAAACAAAGTCACAAAGAAAAGTAGCCACTCAGTTTAGAAACTTCTTACTTAAAGATGGCTACTTTATGGTGCAGTATTCTGTATATTGTCGAATTTGCAACGGCAATGATGATGTTGAAAAACATAGAATCAGAATTAGATGCAACAAACCGGATAACGGCTCGGTGCGATTGTTGGTGATTACAGAAAAACAATACGAAAAAATGGAAATGATTATAGGCAATTATGTTACAGAAGAAGAACACGCAGTCTTTGAGCAACTATCACTTTTTTAAAAAAATGAAAAATTGTCCCATTTTTTAAGCTTTTATTTTCAAATTTTAAAAACAAAAATCCCCATAAACCTAGTGTTTATGGGGATTTTTTGCGTTCCTATTATACCATACCAAGAATAATTAGGGAACTACAACTTCTCATGACAGCGTCGTCGACGTCGTCGTATTATACCATACCAAGAATAATTAGGGAACTACAACCT
>JAXJSN010000002.1:0-5063 GCA_036310085.1 Ruminococcus sp. | reverse complement strand
GGTAGAGCGCCACCTTGCCAAGGTGGAGGTAGCGGGTTCGAGCCCCGTCATCCGCTCCAATAAAAAAGCAGATTTGTCTTTTGACAAATCTGCTTTTTTTATTGGAGCGATGAAATAAATCCCTTACGAGATTTGTGAAATATGCTGTCGCATATGAAATAGCAGTCGCTATGAAATTACGCTATGGCGTATGAAGGATTTATTTTATTTCATATTTTATCTCCAGAAAAAATATTTCATAATCCGAAGGATTATTTCATATTGCGTAGCGATATTTCGTTTTATGTACTATAATATCTATAGAGGTGATAGGCTTGAAAGAGAACAAACTAGTAGATTTATCTATGGATTTTGCCGTCAAGATCATCAAACTCTGTGAATTAATAAAGGGGCACTATTCCCTTGTAAATCAGTTAGAGCGGTCTGCTACAAGTATCGGTGCCAATATTCATGAAGCACAATATGCACCACGAAAAGAAACGCATTCTTTTCGTGGCAGATTTTGAGCCAAAACACAATTAATATATGATGTGTAATGATTAAAGAATAAAACCATAAATTATGTCGGTAGTTAATTGCATTAATTTTTGATAGTTTACATTGTTTATAATAAACAGATTATATCCTTGGTTTTCGTTGATATAATTTAACGAGGTGTAAGTAAAAACACTTCCTGTATGACCAACACCATTATACATTTTTATTAATCCGTAGCCGTATTGCATAGCTTGTTCAGTGGTGTAATTTTGACTCATTTCTTTATAGCTATCTTTTGAAATTACCTTGCCGCTAACTAAACATCTCATCCATTTGTCCATATCATAAGCATTAGAAGAAATATCGCCGGCTCCTTTTAATAATAATATCTTTTTATCATCCGAAAACTTTTCCAATAATTCGCCAAAATTGATTTTGTTAAAATCAAAACCGTCAGCCCATTTAGGATTGTCTTTTACTTCGCTGACAAAACCTGTATTTGTCATTTCTAAAGGTTCAAAGATATTTTTTCTTAAAAAATCATTATAATTTTGTCCTGATACCTGTTCAACAATACAAGCCAACAGAAAATAGTTACTGTTAGAATATTCAAAACTAGTGTCAGGCTCAAAGTTGAGTGGTTGCTTAAAAACACAATCAGTTATAGTCTTTACGGTTATTTCATCGGAAATGTCGTTGAGAAATGTAGTTTCAGGAGTAGTGTTTACTATTCCTGAACGCATTGTAAGTAAATTTTTAATCGTAATTTTTTCACCATATTGATATTCAGGGAAATATTTGTCCAATGTATCATCAACGCTTAGCTTACCTTGTTCCTTTAGCATCATAATTGCTGTCGCACAAAACTGCTTTGAAAGAGAACCAATATACATATTAGAACCAACAGTCAAGTCGTTTTCTTTTTCATCTTTACCTGTTGCAGATTCATACACAACTGAACCATTTTTTGTAAGGTATACAATGCCTTCAAATTTATTCTTTTTTATAGCGTTTTCTATATGAGTTTTTATTTCTTCCGTACTTATTGTGGCTTCAGTATTTGATGTAGTATCAGTGTTTGCAGAAGTGCTTGAAACAGTAGTTTCTGTGTTATTGCTACTGTCAGATGAACAGGCAGAAACGCTAAACACCATAGCACAGCATAATGCTATCGCAAGTACTTTTTTCATAATATCAAACTCCTTTATGTCACTATTATATACTTATATCATAATAAGTTCAAGCAACTTATTATTTATAAACTAAACCAATGGTAGAAATTATCAACTAATGGTATACTTAAGGAAAAACTGAATAAATCACGCTAAAAGCTGTTTGCACATCTTACTTGCGTATTCTCGCCACCTTACCCGAAAAAATTTGATGGTACAATATATACAAGCGATTTAGTGAGTGTTTTCTTAACAATTCGTTAAAAAATGATATGATTTAAAATAAAAGTTAAGCTTGGGTAAACCCAAAGAGAAGCAACAGCAATGCTGTAGAAAAGTATTGTGCTGTCGCACAAATAGAAGTTAAATATGAAAAAACACTCTTTTGTCGTATAGACTAAAGAGTGTTTTTTTGGCCCGCCCGAAGGGATTTGAACCCCCAATCTCCAGAATCGGAATCTGTTGCGTTATCCAATTGCGCCACGGGCAGATATGTAAGATACCGAATATAGATTTCTTATTCGGTATCTTTATTATATTAAAATGGATTTGCAAAGTCAAACAAAACAGTTTTTATTCTGAAAGTTCTTCCCAAATTTTATACTGTTCTTCTTGCTCATTTTGCAGTTGTTCAAGCTTTGTTGTAAGCTCAATCAATTTTTCATAATCAGCCGCAACTTCTTCGCTCGAAAGCAGATTATGTGTTTCTTCGATTTCAAGGTCAAGTCGCTCAATCGCTTCCTCAGCTTTTTTAAGTTTTGTAAGACGCTTTCTTTCTTCGCTTTGCTTTTGTTTTTGCAGAAAATAGTCATTTTGCGGCTTGGCTTTCTTTTCGGTGGTCTGAATTTCCTTTTCTTCAAGCTGTACAGCCTTAGTGCGTTCAACATAGTAATCATAGTTGCCAAGATACTCTTTGAATCCGTCTTTTTCAAGCACTAAAATCCTATCAGCAAGCTTGTTTATAAAGTAACGGTCATGGCTGATGATGAGTAGTGTGCCGTTGTAATCAGTTAAGGTTTTTTCAAGCTCTTCTCTTGACGATGCATCAAGATGATTAGTAGGCTCGTCAAGTAAAAGGAAATTACCGCCCTTTAGCATTAACTTTAGCAGAGAAACCCTTGCTCGCTCGCCACCGCTCATTTTTGATAGCGGCTTAAATACCTCATCGCCCTTGAATAAAAACGAAGCCATTGCACTGCGTACTTCGGTTTGGGTCATATTCGGAAAATCGTCCCAAATTTCATCAATTGCAGTTTTGCGAAGGTCAAGATTCTGTTGCATCTGGTCAAAGTAACCTATCATTACATTTGCACCGTAGTCGTATTCTCCGCTGTCCTGAGGTAGCTTGCCGGTTAGGATTTTAAACAGAGTTGTTTTACCGCAACCATTGCCGCCAAGGATAAATACACGCTCTCTTTTTCGGATGTGCATACTTGCATTTTTAAATAGTTTTTTATCCTCAAAGCTTTTTGAAAGATTTCTGCAGATAAGAACATCATTACCGCTTTCGCATTTCGGTTCAAAATGCATATGCATTGTTTCAAGCTCACTGTCAGGTGTTACAAGCTGAGCCTTAATTCTGTCAGCTTCCTTTTGCTTGCTTGCGGCAGTAATAAAGTTATGTTCTCTGCCCCAACGCTTTTGCTGTTCAACAATGCCTTCAATTCGCTTGATTTCATTAAGGTCATTTTCATATTTATTTTTAAGTGACTCGTTATATGCCTCTTTTTTCTTGATAAATTCAGTATATGCACCCTTATAGCACATTGTTCTGTTGTGTTCAAGCTCTACTGTCTTGTTGGTTACGCTGTCAAGAAAATAACGGTCGTGGCTTATGATAATCATAGCACCTTTAAAATCCTTTAAAAAGCTTTCAAGCCAATTTACGGAATTAATATCAAGGTGGTTGGTAGGCTCGTCAAGTAAAAGAAAATTACTGCGAGAAAGCAAAAGCTTAGCAAGACAAAGCTTTGAACGCTGACCGCCGCTAAGATTGCCTACAGGCATTTCAAAATCATTTTCAGAAAAACCAAGTCCGATAAGTGCTGAACGAGTACGACTTTTATATGTAAGACCACCAAGCTCTTCATATTTTTCAATAAGCTGGGTTTGTTTTAAAACAAGGTCATCAAGATTTCCGTTTTGGTTATCAATATCAGATGTAACGGCAGAAATTTCATTTTCCATTTCAATAAGATAATCAAAAACGGACAGCAACTCATTGTAAACAGTAACCCTCGGGTCGTTACAGGAGTGCTGTTGCATATAGCCGACTCTTGTGTTCTTGCTGAAAGTAACCGAACCGGCAGTAGGTGACAGTTCACCGTTTAAAATACGAAAAAGAGTAGTTTTGCCTACTCCGTTAGCACCAATAAAACCAACCTTATCTCTTTCCTCAATATCAAAGGATACATCGGTAAATAAATTTCGTTCAATAAAGGTCATTGTAAGGTTGCGAACTGATAATGCAGACATATAACTACTCCTCTCGAAATGCTGATATTATTTTACATTAAATTATAAAAAAGAGCAATACAAAATTTATAATATGCCAGAGATTAACCAGCAGATAAATTATGATTCCACTATATAGCAGAAAATTAGTGAGAAAGCTTTCTTCACCATCCGAGAATTTAAAAACAATTGCACATACTAATACAAGAATAAGTGGAAGTATGCCCTTAATAAGGAGCGTTTGCCAAAAATCAGAGATAACAGGTTGCATAATGGGGTTTGCTTCGGAAAATTTTCCGCTACCGAGCAGAGCCTCTGTGCATAGCCAGTCGATAAGGTTTAGAAAATAGAGAAAGAAGATTTTTTGATAGAAAGAAAAACCTGAAATTTTTTTAGGATTTTTTTCGACAAAAGTATTGACATTTTGATTGTTATCTGTTATATTATTAACTGTTCTCATAAGAAACACCTCGATGTTAGTATTAACATAAAATGGTTGTTTTATTATATTTTAAATCTTAAAAAACACTTCAAAAAAATTTTTAAAAAAATTTAAAAAAAGTGTTGACAAAGATAAGAAAATATGATATTATAATAGAGCACTAAGGGAAACAACAAAAAACCTAAAGCGAGATTCGCTGGTGTAGCTCAGTTGGTAGAGCAGCTGATTTGTAATCAGCAGGTCGGGGGTTCAAGTCCGTCCACCAGCTCCAAGAAGCCTACTGTTTAGGCAGTAGGCTTCGTTTTATGAAATTAAATATGGGAGAATTCCCGAGCGGCCAAAGGGGGCAGACTGTAAATCTGTTGTCTTCGACTTCGGTGGTTCGAATCCACCTTCTCCCACCAGAAAAAACCAAGTCAGATGACTTGGTTTTTTTAAATGAAATTTACTTTACGGAGAGTAAATTTGCGATGCAATGAAATACGGCTGATGAGTATAAAATATTTGCGGCTATCTGT
>JAXJSN010000001.1:0-13723 GCA_036310085.1 Ruminococcus sp. | reverse complement strand
GCCGTCCTTCATAACAACGATTCTTGTACCCATTGTCATAGCCTCTGTCTGGTCATGAGTTACATAGATAAATGTAGTACCAAGACGCTGATAGAGCTTAGAAATCTCTGTTCTCATCTGAGCACGGAGCTTAGCATCAAGGTTTGAAAGTGGCTCGTCAAGAAGGAATACCTTAGGATTACGAACGATAGCACGACCGAGAGCAACACGCTGTCTCTGACCACCGGAAAGAGCCTTTGGCTTTCTGTCGAGGTACTGCTCAATACCAAGAATACGAGCAGCTTCTTCTACTCTACGCTTAATCTCATCCTTTGGAGTCTTACGAAGCTTAAGACCAAATGCCATATTATCATATACTGTCATATGTGGATAAAGAGCATAGTTCTGGAATACCATCGCAATATCTCTATCCTTAGGTGCAACATCGTTAGCGAGCATATCGCCGATGTAGAGTTCACCCTTTGAAATATCTTCAAGACCAGCGATCATTCTAAGAGTTGTTGACTTACCACAACCTGAAGGACCAACGAGAATAATAAACTCTTTGTCATCAATTTCAAGGTTAAAGTCTGTAACAGCTGTAACACCGCCGTCATAGATCTTGTAAACATGCTTTAAAGATACTTTTGCCATATTAAATAACCTCCAATTTTCGGATAAAAGCACTAATGCTTTATAACAATTAATAATATACCACTTTTCGCAAATTATTACTATACGGATTTTTACTAAACTTTAAATCGATATTTTATTTAATTAAGACACTCGATAAAAAATGAATGTGAATTTTAGTGTATATTGCCGATAAAGATAAGCTCTTTATCCAAATCTGTCATTAATTTACAATCACCACTATGCAAATTGCCATCTAATTCAAGCCCTCCGATGGAGATTCGTTTAAGATGCACAACATTTAATCCACAACAAATAAACATTTTTTTCACCTGATGGAACTTACCTTCGCAAATTGTTACAAGCCCTGTTTTAGGACTATTTTTATCCATTATTTCGAGTTTTGCAGGTAAACATTTTGTTCCATCGGCAAAGATTATGCCATTTTCAAACGCCTTTATTGTCTCATCTGTTATCTCATTATCGAGCTGAGCAACATATTTTTTATCGACATGTTTCTTAGGAGAAAGCATTCTGTGTGCAAAATCACCATCATCAGTTATAATAAGCAGCCCCTCTGTATCCTTGTCCAATCTTCCGGCAGGGAAAAGACCTTTTCTCTGCATTTCCTGCGGAACAAGGTCAATTACTGTCGGCGTATGCTTATCATTACACGCTGACAATACCCCCTGAGGCTTATTCATCATAATGTAAATATATTTGCTGTAATTTACGGCTTGTCCATTTACAGTTACTATATCCTTTTCGGGGTCAATCTTTTGTTCACATTTTTTACAAATTTCTCCGTTTAATTTTACAGCACCGCTTTTAATCAGCTTTTGAACTTCCTTACGACTTCCAACATTTTGCGAAGCCAACATTTTATCAAGTCTTTCCATTATTATCCTAAAGGCAACAGCTTGTCGCCGTATTCTCCATTTGTAAGATGTCCTGCAATTATCCTGTTTTTATACACAAGTATAACAGCATAATTCAATTTTGAATCTGCCAGCTTATAAGTAACTCTTTTTACGGTTTTACCCGAATAGCGACTCAAATCAAGCCCTACTTTATTTTGCAGGGTATTATATTTATTGTATATTTCGTTAAATTCGCTTGGAATTGTAATATCCTCACAAACTCTGCTTTTGCTCACCGCATTTAAACCAAACTGCGACAAAAAGCTACGCTCGTCAGTCGGATTTTCTGCAACAAGTGTATATGCCCCCACTTGGTCGCAGGTTGCAGTATCGGGCATATGATTATTATTTATTGATACTGTAGCCACAACACATATTAATGATACTACGATTGAAATTACAGAAATTGCAATTCCTGTTCTTTTCGACATTGGAACTTTAACATTATACACAAACATAGCAAACCCTCCATACTAATTAATATGAAGCAAATTTGCAATTATGTCACATTATTTTATCAACAACGGCAAAATATCAACAGCCACTTTTGCAAACACAGTTGCACCTTCATTTTTCATCTGCTCAAGTGTACCGTAGCCGTATTCAACACCAACAAAATCCACTCCGCATTGTACCGCTCCACGAGCGTCAAAGTAGGTATCGCCAAGCATTACAACTTCGTGTCGCTCAGCTTCAATATCACCGCCAAGAGATTTTACGGCATAAGGAATTAAGTCTTTTTTGTCTTTTCTCTTGCCGTCAAGTGTTGAACCACATACAGCATCAAAATAACAATCCACGCCAAGAATTTCAACTATTTCTTCTGCAAAGGCTTCGTATTTTGATGAACACACGGCAATTTTTGCCCCCTGATTTTTAAGCTCTGCAAGCACGGTTTTTACACCGTCATACAGCTTATTAAGAAATTTTCCGTTTTCATCGTAATACTTACGATAAATTTCAACACCAACTCTGCTTTCTTCCTCTGAAAATTTGCAGAGATTTCTGAAAGTATCAAGCAACGGAGGCCCTATATATAATGTATAGTCATCAAGGTCAGGTAAGGGCTTATTAAGCTCAGTAATTGCATATTCAAGGGACTTTCTGATACCTGTTGCACTTTCGCTTATAGTTCCGTCCAAATCAAAAAGAATATATTTATACTTAAGCATCGAACTTTTCATCCGCCTTATTCTGAAATTTTTCAGCATTAACACTGACTCTTGTATGAGTACCCCTAGCAATCTCACCCATAATATCTTTTGCTGTTACATCAAAATAAAACATTCTGCCCTCAACTTTTTTGAGTACAGCTGTTGCAGTTACCTGTGCACCGATTGGAGTAGGGCTTATATGCTCAATAGAAATCATTGTACCTACAGTTGTAAACTCCTCGTTATCAAGTTCGACCTGTGCCAGCTCTGCCGCTGCGTTTTCCATAAGAGCCACAACTGCAGGAGTAGCCAGAACCATAAGACTGCCGCTGCCCATAGCAACAGCAAGGTTTTCTTCTTCTACCTTTAATGATTTTGTTAAAGTTTTCTCACTCATAATTACACCACATTCTGTTTATTATTTAAATTTTTATTTGCTTATTTTAAAAATATCAAGCTGTCTGCTCGATTTATATATAACACTCTGTAGACTTACTGTAATTATGATACAACAAATACAAAATTTAAGCAAGCATATTTTATTAACACTAAAATTCAGGCTTAAAACTTGGCATTAGCTCTAATTTAAACAAATTCATATTATGCAATTTATCTATACGCTCTTTTTTGCTCATATCCTCTATAATACCTGTGCGGATATATACATCAAGCTCAGCATAAGTAAAACCAAGCTTTTCTTCGTCTGATTGACCGCACAAACCATCAATTGGAGTTTTATCTACTAATTCCTTAGGCAATCCCAAAAGATAACCAATTTGCTTTAATTCGGTAACAGTAAGATGCGACAGCGGAGAAAAGTCACCTACTGAATCACCATATCGTGTAGAATATCCCACCCAATCCTCAGAAAGATTACAAGTATTTGCAACACGGCCATTTACAGATTGGCTTACTGCGTATAATGTTGACATTCTGATTCTTGGAGGCAGATTTATTCTTGACTGCTCAGACAAACATAAATCTTTAGGCATAGCGTTAAGCAAACCATCAACTGCCTCCTTAACATTTACAACATAATGCTTTATGCCAAGATGATTTACAAGCATATATGCCATATCAATATCGTGCTGTTCACCCTGAGGCATAAGCACACCAATAACTCTTTCCTTGCCAAGTGCCTCAACACAAAGTGCCGCCGCAATTGAACTGTCTTTTCCGCCTGAAATACCAACTACGGCATTACAATCAGGGCCATTATTTTCAAAAAAGTTTCTTATCCAATCAACGCATTGATTTTTTACTGATTCTGCATTAAACATTAAAATCCACCACCATTAAGTTTTTGTCTGATTTCATCAAGAGTATAGTCCTTTAACATTTTTCCGTCCCTGAATACAGGCTCAAGAAGATTGCCCTCAGGAATATTCTCCGATGTGTACTCGTCTTTATATTTAAGCTCGCCGTTTTCTTCATAAACAAAGCAAAGTCCCTTTTGACTCTTTTTAAAACCGCCCTCTTTAGGATTTTTGAAAACAGGATAGCATTTTCCGTCAACCTCTGCATAACAAGCTTTGATACAAGAGCTGAAAGTATCTCTTGTAAACGGCTTTAGCATATTTTCTTCTTCAATACAATGCATTGAGAATGAACCCACGCCCAATGCCACATTTGAACAAGCAAAGCCTGCATTTTTAAGAATTTCATAGATTTCTTCGCATCTCTGAACTGTAATACTGTCGCCGTAAATCGCCTTTACATGAGGGTCAAGCACCTTATATCCCTTTGAATTTATTGTGCCGCCAAACTGCTCCCAAAGCTTAAATACAGTTTTGGTTACAACCTCAACACAGTCACCTGAATCGCCTCGCATAAGCATACAGCCATTATGAGCCAATATTTCATCGTGAAGCTGAGGTAAAATATTGTCAATAACATTCCAATAATCATAACTGTCAAGCACACAAGAAAAGCTTGTATTAGGATAAAGCTCAGTAAGCATTCTTCGCAAAAATGTTATTTCATCACCATCAACCGCATAATTGGAACACATTACAAAATGCTCTGTTGAAACAGAACCATAAGCAACATCTTCCTTAGTACAATCGCAGTTAAACATATTCTCAAGATAAGGAATAACCGGAACAGTCGCAGTATTAAGGAATGATAAGCACCAGCCTGCACCTGCCTTTAATGCAGCATCAACGCACATATCGCCTCTGAAATCAAATGCCCCCAAGGCTTTCGCTCTCGGCACGCTGTCATCAACTGTTTCAGCATAATATTTGTTTACTATATCTCTGTATGTTTTGCCAACAGTAGCCGTAATTTGCGGATACCATAATTCCGCTGAAATCAAGCTTTCAAGTGCCTGCGGAAGCCACGCAAAATCCTTATGAGTATTTGATATGCCAAACATCGGAACCTGAATCGGCACCATAGTCCCCTCAGGGAGAGCAATTATCTCAATCGGTAAATATCCGAGTCTGTGAAGCCTTCTGATTTTTTCACTTCCGTAAATACCTTTACCAAGTGTTGCATCAAGAACTCTTGTATATTCTGCCACTACTTCTTCCTCGGTAAGATTAAAAAAGTACTCATTAAAATAATCAATAAGCCAAGTTTTGCAGAACATCTGCACACCAAACATTACTACCTTATCCCATCTTTTTACACGGCTCATTCGTGGAGTATAGTAAGACATTGATTTTGTCATTTTTGAATTTATCATATCACTGTGTACGGTCTTATAAAAATCACATAACAGCATAGGATTTATCGCTTTGTTCATCTTTTCGGCTCCTTTACAGCTTAATAACCTCAATCATATTATGTTGCTTTGTCAAAATACTATTTGTTGTAAAAATCTTTTTAATCAGTCCGCATGTAAGCAACTCGCCATCAAAAATAGTATTTTCACAATGTGTAATAAACAGATAAATATTTTTCGCCCCAAGCTCCTTGAGCTTCTTTGCAGAAAAATAAAATGTACCGCCCTTTGAGCAAATATCGTCTGTAATCAAAATATTTTCACCCAATATGCAGTATGTCTCGCCTCCAACATCAAGCCCCTTAATTTCACCGCTTTTCCAATCTCTTTTCTTAATGCCAAAAGCATACGGCAAGGTAATCATTCCCGAATATCTTTTCCCTGCACCCTCGTCAGGATAAAACATTGATGGTGTTTTTCCCTCAATATCTATTATCCTTTGAATTACTTCTTCAATGTACTTTTGCGGTTTTTCAATAACGATATTATCAATAAGTGCCTCACTTACACTTGAATGTGGGTCAAGCACCGTTACTGTTTTAAACCCAAGACTATTTATTACACCTGCAAAGTATTTAAGAGTAAATACATCCTCATCAGTTTTGACTCTATCCTGTCTTGCATTAGGGATATACGGCATATATAAATGTATATTTTCACAGCCATGAGCCTTTAAATGATTTGCAAGATAAATAATAGCAAGTGTTTCTCTATCTGACTCATAAAACCAATTTATAGTTATACTCTTTTTATCTGGTATCATCTGCTTTATAAGCATTGTTCCGTCAGGAAAGCTACCTAACTTAACCTCAATATCATTTAACTTAATCATTATTATTCTCCTATAACATCAATCTGACACATTTGCATTGTTGTAAGTGCCGCATTATGGCTTTCAGGTGTTACACCTGCACAGCAAGACTTATCAACCTTAACCACCGCATCCGGAAAGTTCGCTTTAATAATAAGTGCATTTGAAACAACGCAAATATCAGTACACAAACCTATAAGCTCAACTTCTTCAAAAGCTTCCTTGTTCCAATCAGGCCAACCAAAATTAGGTTTATCTATAATTTTGCATCCTTCAATATAAAGACCATCTGCAATTTCCCAACCCTTTGTACCTTTAATGCAGTGAGGTACAGGCAATTTTTTGCCTTCAGGAGTATCAAGGTAGTTATCAAAATGAGTGTCACGAGTATAAATTATTTCGTCACCACGACTGACATATTCCTGAATTTTAGCCTTTACAGGTTCAACAATTGCAACAGCTTCTTTAGTACCAAGTGCCATATCTATAAAATCATTTTGCATATCTACAACAATAAGTGTTTTTTTCATAATTTATCTGCCTTTCTTTTGTATAACCTTGCAGGTCTGTGACCCACACCCTCTGTATATTCATCGGTTTCCTCAACAAAGCCTGCAATTTTTCTTCTGAAATTCGCAGTCAAAAGCGATACACCTAAAAGTGTTTCCTGAACCCTCTGTAATGCCGCAAGCGTAAATCTTTCAGGTAAAAAGTCAAAGGCTACCGATAAATTTTCCGCCTTGCTTCTTAATGACGATAATGCCGTTGCAATGATTTTTGCGTGGTCAAACGCAAGTGCTGTGTCGCTTATAATTTCAAAATCGGTACTTCCAAATCGAGTTTCGTTTTCTTTTAATTCCGCATAGATTTTTGCGTCACCGCAGGTAAGCTCCAGCTTAAAAATCTTGTCTTCTTCAAACTTAAAGCTCACATCAAACCATTTAGCATCAATAGCATCATATCCGCCCGAAACCTTAACATTATCTTCGCTGATAACCGATACAAAAGCATTTGAAACAACTCTGCCTCTGGGGTCTCTGTCAGGCTTGCTAAACACACCAACAGGCATCAGCGAAACAGGAATAAGCCCCGACTCCTCAGCGATTTCTCTATAAGCACACTCCTCTATTGTTTCGTCAGCTCTCAAAAAACCACCCGGCAATGCCCAGCTGTTTTTATACGGATGCTCGCCTCTTTTTATAAGAAGAATCGACAACATCGGCTCAGAATCCTTTCTGTGGCTCTCAGACTTTTTGCCATATGTTGAAAGCACAACAATATCTGCCGCAATTGATGGTCTGTCATAATTATTTATGTTGTATGACGATAAAAATAATTCCTCTTCCGATTTTACGCAAGAATTATTTTCAACCGCCAAAACAGAATCATTTTGCATTTTCTACACCTCTTTTGTTATTTACAAGTTGATTATATCATAATGATAATAAGTAGTCAATAGTAATTTTAAATTTTTTATTATCTTATCAAAATGTCTAATTACAATTTTCCGATTATAAAGAACGGCGTATTATTAATTTAATAAAAACTATTGAGAAAATTTTAATCTATGCTATAATAATTATGATTGTCAGTCTATGTATTATAAAAAGGAGAATGAATATAAATGAAATTAGGTATTGTTATTTACCGACCTGTTTCATATATCTTCGCATAAACGCTTGTATATTTATATACACTCTAAACTGGGATTTTCTTTAGATTTCTTGCATTATGTATACTCACATACATTTATATATTTCACGCATAAATGGCACTCGTTGTAGCACTCGATATAATAACAAAACACAAATAAAATAAGAAGTCCTATATAGCCAAATTTCATATTCATACAAAATAACGGCACAGAATAATCTGTGCCGTTTTATAGTGTTAATCAGAAAGAATCAACACCCGTTAAGTTATTAAAAGCAATCCAAAATCATACTAAAACATAAACTCGTAGAACTGTTTTAGAAAACAGTCAACCATAACATTGATGTATTAACTTGCAACCATTTTACTAGAAAAATATTTTTCAATATCTTTAAGTAGTTCTGGACGTATATTGGATTTATCTAGCATATTATCGCTTATTACTTCGTCTATATAACTCTTGACTTCAGGTTTTTCTAGTTTTGGTGTTAGGCAGGTTTGTTCAGATATTTCCTTAAACAATTCTAGAATGTTTCCTATTTTTCGGTATGTAAGGTTACAAAAATCAACATGTAATTTTTCATGATCTTTATAACCTGTATTACCTGCAACCTTGTCATCAATATCTATTTTATATTTTTTTATTAATTGGTCATTTACAATGATAAACTGAGAAGCTTCAATAGATGTTGTAGACAACAGAATTGCTTTAATGGTATCCTTAGTATTCTCTAGATTTGTACATTTCCAAAACGATAAAGTATTATTAGTTGTAGCTAATTCCTGTTTTAGAATATCTGCACCAATATCATGGATATTTTTTGTGTTCTTTATTTTTAATAAAGTAGTTCTTTTTGATAATTTCCTTATATAATACATTATTTGTTTCCCTTTAAGTATGCAATTACCTCGTTTACATATTCAATTAACCATTTTGAAGAGAAATCTATACTTTCCAACATTGGTAATAAACTAACATCAGACCAATTTTCAATAAGCAAAGTTGCATATTCTTGTACCGTCTCATTTTTGTGATTTAATAAACCCGCTAGCATAGTAGGTCCCCAAGGATTAACTTCATTTAAATCAAATCTACAAAGACAATCGCATATTCCAGCTAAAACAAGTGGTTCATCGAAATGCTTTATATATATTTTTTGCAACACTTCCCCTAAAATAGCCATAGTGTATTTTTGTTCAATATCAATTACTTTTCTTTCCGCTAAAGACATTTCGCAACCATCCAACGTGTAGTCTTGTAAATCTTCATATAATACGGAAACCAAATCATCAACTATCTGTCCTTTGTAGATATCATTTTGTTCCAAATGCTCTTTAAGTTGTTTACTGTTTTGATCTACAGAAAAAAGATGTACTATTTCAGACGAAAATGCATCAGTCTTTTTTTGATTAATGATTTTATTCTCATCAATTATGTTATTGATTACTTTTACTGCTGTATTATTAGATGATGTAATATTATCAGAAAAATCAGTATGATAAATATAATTTTGATGTTTATTGATTAATATATCATTCATTATCTAACACCATAAATTCATTTAAAATTTGCTCAATATAAGGGGTAGTTTCTTCAATAAATGGTAGTATATCGTTTGAAGAAAATCGATAGCCCTTGTTCTTCGCCAAAGTATTGATATCCAAATGACAAATAACAATTTTAGAATTATCTGAGTAATCCATACCAGCTTGTAGTTTTGTATTGACATTTGTCTTTTCTAATATGTCATTTATTTTGATATCTATTTTGCTATTTGCATTCGTCGACCAATCGCTTAATTGATTTTCTTGATAAAACTTGAACACTGAGACCATAGATTCACCTAATTTAGAGTCAAATATATTTTCAGGTAAACTATTGCTTAATTGTCTTATGTTTATCGCTAGTCTATTTCCATAAATACGAAACGTTTCCATAATAGTTGATAAGACTTTCTGACAAAAAGTTAAAGATTCTTTCAAATCAGGTTGATTCGAATAATCAAAGTTTAGATGACAATCAATTCTATCATCTGTACAAGTTATTCTACTACTGTTCGATGTAGTTGAAAAAGCAACATTGGATACAGTGTTAACTTTTCCGTTAGATAAATCAATATTTTGAACATTAATAATATTAGGCAAATATTCATATTTACCAAGTGCATTGAGTTTTGTCATTAAGTTGGAAATATTATTAGGTGTAGGGTCAATTCTATTGTTGATAAAAATCGAAACTTCTACACTCATTAGTAATCCCATAAAATCAATCCTTTATTAGTATTTGAGTGAGCACAAAAACATATTTTATACTTAGATTTCCAAACTCACTATATAAATATTGTAACATAAAATCAATTATGATACAACACAAAAATGAAGTATCTTTGTATTTATAGTTATTAATATATTATTACAGTTTTCTTAGTTTTCTACGTGTTCAGATGTATCCATATTTTTTAAAGCATACTCGCAAGCCTGTATAACAAAGCTTGAAAAAGTAACATCTTGGTTTGTTATTACAGCTTCTATTTCTTCGATAAGTGGAAGCGGAAATCTGATTGTTTTATTCTCGGATTCTTTTCTGTTTGGTTTTAATTGAAATGCCACTTAAACACATCCTATACGACTATAGTATTTACATAGATGTGTGTCTTTTCTTTTTTAATTTAACAGTTATACGTCATTTATCTAATATGAATAATTTGACAAAAACTATTGAGAAAATTTTAATCTATGCTATAATAATTATGATTGTCAGTCTATGTATTATAAAAAGGAGAATGAATATAAATGAAATTAGGTATTGTAGGCTTACCAAATGTTGGTAAAAGTACACTTTTTAATGCTATTACAAACGCAGGAGCACAGAGTGCAAACTATCCATTCTGCACAATTGAGCCTAATGTCGGCGTTGTAGCTGTTCCGGATAAAAGACTTGATGTTCTTGCAGAAATGTATGATCCTGATAAATACACACCAGCATCAATTGAATTTGTAGATATTGCAGGTCTTGTAAAGGGTGCTTCAAAAGGCGAGGGCTTAGGCAACAAGTTTTTGTCCAATATCCGTGAATGTGACGCAATTGTTCATGTTGTTCGTTGCTTTGAAAATGATGATATTATCCATGTTGAGGGCAATATCAACCCTGAAAGAGATATTGAAACAATTTCTCTAGAGCTTATCCTTTCTGATGTCGAGATGATGGAACGCAGAATTGATAAAACTAAAAAAATGCTTAAAGGCGACAAAAAATATCAAAAGGATATAGAGTTCTACGAGCGTGTACTCGATGCACTCAACAACGGCAAAGCCGCAAGAAGTGTAGAGTGCGATGAGGATGAAAAGGCTCTTTTAAATGATGTTGCATTACTTACAAGCAAGCCTATTATCTATGCTGCAAATATGAGTGATACTGACTTTTCAAACGGTATTGAAAATAACGAGGGCTACAAAGCTGTACAGAAAATTGCAGAAGAAGAGCATGCCGGTGTTCTCCCTATTTGTGCCCAAATCGAAGAAGAAATTGTTGAGATGGACAAAGAGGAAAAAGAAATGTTCCTTTCCGATATGGGACTTGAAGAAAGCGGTCTTGACAGACTTATCAAAGAGTGCTATGCACTTTTAGGTCTTATCAGCTACCTAACTGCCGGTAAGCAGGAAGTAAGAGCTTGGACTATTAAGGAAGGTACAAAAGCTCCACAGGCTGCCGGTAAAATTCATTCTGACTTTGAAAGAGGCTTTATCAGAGCAGAAGTTATAGCTTACGACGACCTTATTTCAAGCGGTAGTATGGCTGCTGCAAAAGAAAAAGGACTTGTTCGTAGCGAAGGTAAAGAATATGTTATGAAAGACGGAGATGTAGTTCTTTTCAGATTTAATGTATAATAACTGCCTTTAGAAATTGTCGTATAACAATACAACCATTTTAATATATTTACATAATAAACCCCGACTTCAACCAACAAGCGTGAAGTCGGGGGTCTGTTTTTTTAAGTTTCAAAAATTAGTTTAATAAAATGATGTTCACTTGGTTTTCGTCAGCAGATATTCTGACTTTTCCTCCAATCGGAAAAGTAATCATAGGAAATATATGACCAAAATCAACTCCAAAGATAACAGGGATATTCTCCGAAACTTTATCCTTAATAATCTTCTTTATAACATCTTTGTCTAATTTACAGCTTTCATCAAATCTGCCGAAAACAATTCCTTTAATCGACTCAGCACCGCTGACCTGAAGCAAAGACTGCAAATTTCGGTCAAACTCATAAACGAAATAATCACCCATAATATTATCATCTTCAATAAATAGGATTTTATCGCTTAAATCAGGCATATATGGTGTTCCCTGCAATAAATTCAGCGTACACAAATTGCCGCCGATTATATTTCCCTCACAAGCACCTTTTTGAATCACATAATATTCAGAACTTGCATTTGAGGGTTTAATGATAATATCACTATTTTGCATATGACAATCATAAAAATAAGACTGCGTATATTCAGGCTCGATATCAAAGCCAAATGTACTAAAGTGCGGACCGTGATATGTAACCAGCCCTGTTTTTGCATAAACAGCATTTAATAAAGCAGTTATATCAGAATAACCGCATAAAATTTTTGGATTAGCCTTAATCAAATCATAATTTAAATAGGGCAGAATTTGATTTACATTAAAACCGCCTATGCAAGTAATAATCATTTTTACATTTTTATCCGCAAAGGCTTCGTGAATATCATCTACTCTTGATTCTATTTTTGACGATTTAAATTCGTTAATCTCTCGACAATTTTTAGAAAAAGTAATTTTAAATCCTTGTGATTCTAAATGAGCTAGAGCACGATTATAAATATCCTCTCTCACTCTTAACAAACTGGATGATGGGGCAATTACTCTTATTTCATCACCATACTTAAGCTTATTAGGGATCATAGTCTTTCGCCTTTCGTTAAGTTTTATTTATATATCATTGGGTTATTATTTTGTCTATTATAACAGTAAATGTATTTATCTTGAAAAGAACAGTAAATTTTGAAAGATTTACCGCTAAGCGTTTCGGTCGTTTGCAAGAAAGAATAATCTCTACTTGGCGTAGTGGCAAGGTTTTCTTTATATTTATCTTAAAATTCTAATTACATTTATTCAAATAAACATTTAAAGTGATTCTAGTAATTATAAATATAAATTGACAATTTTATAATCATTTGATAAACTACATATAAATACTAAACAAAAGGAGTAGATTTATGACTAATCATTATCAAACAGGTGAAAACTTACGCCTACAAATTAAAAATCTAGTATATGATTTTATGTGTCAATCATATGATTGTTCTTCCTTTTCTGAGGGTATGAAACAAGCTGAAATTTTCCGTGCTTGCGGTCTAGATTGGGGCGATTACCCTAACGCCACATCGTCTAATCAACAGTATTGGATTGTTGGTCTTTTAAGAGAATTAGAAACAGAACATAAAGTGAAACGCGACCCAGTAACTAAAAAGTGGTCAATTGTATAAATTATCTTAAATATAATAGTTTATTAAAAAGTGTGCAAGTTCTATTTATGAATTGCACACTTTATTTGCAATTAAGCAATTAATATAAACAAAAAAAGCACCGCTAAAGCGATGCTTAATAAATTCTAAACCCACCGTTAGACGGTGTATAAAAAAGGGTAAACACCCTGAAAACTGAATAAAGGAAAGCAAGCAAAGAAGAATTGTATTAATTTTAAGCAAATACTGACTGACCAAAGAATCTTGTGGTCAAGCCCTCGACCTATTAGTACTGCCAAGCTGAATGCCTCACGGCACTTACACACGCAGCCTATCAACCTCGTAG